>DATMGW010000445.1:0-10188 GCA_035555295.1 Caldimonas sp. | reverse complement strand
CAGGGCCTTGACGCGGGCCAGCAGCTCGCGCGGCTCGAACGGCTTGGGCAGGTAGTCGTCGGCGCCGAGCTCGAGGCCGACGATCCGGTCCATCGGCTCGCCGCGTGCCGTCAGCATGAGCAATGGCAGCTGCCGCGTCCGGCTCTCGCCGCGCAGCTCGCGGCACAGCTCGAGGCCGTCGCCATCGGGCAGCATCAGGTCGAGGATCAGCACGTCGTAGCTGGCGCCGGCGAGGCGGCCGCGGCCGGCACCAAGCGACCCCGCTGTTTCGACCTCGAAGCCGCAGCGCCCGAGGTAGTCGGACACCATCGAGGCGAGGCGGGCGTCGTCGTCGATGAGGAGGAGGCGGGGCGTCATGCGAAGTCGTGAAGCAAAGAACGCCGGGCTCCTCGCGGAGCCCGGCGGGTCGTCGCGAGGCGGATTATCGATGCGGCGCCTCGTGCTCCATGCGCTTCATGCGCTCTTCCATGCGCGCCTGGCGATCGCGCATGCGCTCGCCGATCTTGCCCCGCTGTTCGGGCGTCAACACGTTGGCGACGTCGAGCATCGCCCCCGTGACGCGGCGGCTCATCTGGTCGTGCTGCTGCAGCATCTGCTGGCGCAGCTGCTCGGCGGCAGCGGCGTCGACGTTCGGCGCCGTGAAGATCTGCATGCCGCGCTGGCGCAGGCCGCGACCCGCCGCGGCTTGCGCCTTGAGATCGGCCGCCGCCTGGGCGACGATCTGCTTGATCTGGCTGCGCTGCGCGTCGCTGGCGTCGAGGCCGTCGAGCATGTGGTCGATGGCCCGGCCCATGTGCTCGGGCGAGCCGCCGCCGAACATCATTCCCATCCCGCCGCCCTGCATGTGGTGGCCCATGCCGGGCCCGCCCTCCATCCCCGGCATCGGCTGCGCCCACGCCGACAGGCCGATCGCCGCGAGGAGCGTCATCAGCATGCCGATCATCACCCAGCGCACGGAGCGCCCCGTCATCCTTGCCGCCGTGCCCATCGTCCTCGTCGTCATCGCCACTGCTCCTGTACCCGACCGTCGGGCCATGCGAGAGATGGTGGTCCGCGGCCATGAAGCGAGGGTGGCCACGGGGTAAAGATCTGTGAAGGCCAGCGGGCTTGAGCTGCGTCAAAGGCCGATCCGACCACGTCGCTAACGTGTACTCATCGGACTTCACGGGAGCACTCCATGTCTCAGCTGAACGTCGGCAACATCGATCGGACGATCCGCATCTTTCTGGGCATCGGCCTCATCGCCCTGGCGGCGACGGGCACCATCGGCATGTGGGGCTACGTCGGCGTCGCCCTGGTCCTCACGGGCGTGGTCGCGCTGTGCCCGCTGTACACCTTGCTGGGCCTGCGCACGACGATGCGCTAGTCAGTGGACTCGAGATCATGCAAACCCTGATCGACGTCGGCCAATGGATCGCCATCGTGCTTGGCGGCCTTGCGCTCGCAGCGGCGCTCGTCGTCGGCACGCTGTCCTGGCTGCTCAACCACCCCGATTGACGCCGGCGCGGCGGCGCCGGCAGAGTAGCCGCCGCTGACGCCGCCGCGACCCGCGTGCGGCGGAACTGATAATCTTTGCCGGGCCGAAGCCCTTCGACTTCGGTCGTATGTCCGTTGTCCGCGTCCCGGTGAACCCCATCCAGCACATTGCCGTTGTCGACGACGAGGCCGATATCACACGGCTGCTGGCAGGCTATCTGCAAGGTCACGGCTATCGCGTCTCGCAACTGCACGACGGCCGCAGCCTGATGCAGCTGATGCCGGTCGACCCGCCGGTGCTCGTCCTCCTCGATCTCGGGCTGCCGGGCGAGGACGGATTCTCGATCGCCCGCCAGCTGCGCGAGCACTGGGACTGCGGCCTGGTGATCGTGACCGGGCGCGGCGACGCGGTCGACAAGATCGTCGGCCTCGAGGTCGGTGCGGACGACTACGTGACCAAGCCCTTCGATCTGCGCGAATTGCTGGCGCGCATCAAGGCGGTCCTGCGCCGGACCGGGGCGGCCGAAGGCGCCGCCACCGCGCCGGCATCGACGCAGCGCTACGCGTTCGCCGGCTGGCAGCTCGATCTCACGGCCCGCCGCCTCCTCGCCGCGAACGGAAACGAGGTGGCGCTCACCAGCGGCGAGTTCGACCTGCTGGTCGCGTTCGTGCGGCACCCCGGCCGGGTCCTGTCGCGCGATTTCCTGCTCGAGCAGACGCGCGGCCGCGAGGCGGCGCCTTTCGACCGGACCATCGACGTCCAGGTCGGCCGCCTGCGCAAGAAGCTCGAAGCCGACGTCGACGATCCGCAGATCATCAAGTCGGTCCGCGGCGCGGGCTACATCCTGGTGCCAAGCGTCGCCCATGCCTGAGCGCGACGGCGAACCGGGCTCCTCGGGACCGGCCGCGGCGCCGCTGCCGCACGGGCTCGACGAGACCGATGTCTTTCGCAACCTGTTCGCCGCCTATGCCGACGCGCTGATCGTCGCCGATCAGAAGGGAAGGATCGTCCTCGCCAATCCCTCCGCTGTGGCATTGCTCGGCTATCCGGCCGACGAGCTCGTCGGACTCGAGGTCGACGTCCTCGTTCCGGACGCGGTCCGGCCCCGCCACGCGTCGTACCGCGAGGCCTTCGGACGCGATCCGCGGCAGCGGCCGATGGGCCGGCAGACCGAGCTCGTCGCCAAGCGCAAGGACGGCTCCGAGGTTGTCGTCGAGATCGCGCTCAGTCCGCTGCAGAACGAGGGCGTCCCGCTCGTCGTCGCGGCGATCCGCGACATCGGCTCCTACCCGCGCATGAAGCAGGCGCTGCAGCGGGCCCACTACAGCGAGCACCTCGCGAAGCTGGGCCGCCTCGCCGTCGACGCCCGCGATCCCCAGGTGCTGCTGGACCAGGTCCCGGTCACAGCCGCTGAAACGCTCGAGGTCGAGATGGCGATGGTCTACCTCCTCGAGCCGAACCTGCTCGAGCTGCGCATCGCCAGCGCGGTCGGCGCTCTTCCCGGCGAAGCTCTCGGCGAGCTCGTCGCGAACCGGCCCGACACCTCGCTCGGCTTCGTCCTCGCGCAGGGCCGCTCGATCATCGTTCCCGACTACCGCGTCGAAAGGCGCTTTTCGGTGCCGAAGTCGTACCTGGATTCCGGGATGACCAGTGCGCTGGCCGTGCCGCTGTCCGATCGCGGGCGCACGATCGGCGTCCTCGCGGTGCGCTCGCGCGGATCCCGCCAGTTCGGCGACGACGAGGTCCGCTTCCTCGAGTCGATCGCCAACCTGCTCGCGAGCAGCCTGCAGCGCGTCCAGTCCGAAGAGGCGCTGAACCACGCACAGCGGCTCGAGAGCGTCGGCCAGCTGACCGGCGGCATCGCCCACGACTTCAACAACCTGCTGACCGTTATCCAGGGCAACCTGCAGGTGCTCGACGAGCTGCCGGCGCTGGCCCAGGACGCCTACGGGCGCCAGCTCGTCGGCGCGGCGGCGCGCGCGTCGCGGCGCGGCGCCGAGCTGACGAGCAAGCTGCTCGCCTTCTCGCGCCGCCAGGTCCTGCAGCCGCACGCCGTCGACATCGGCCTGCTCCTGCACTCGCTCGCCGACATGCTGCGACGAACCCTCGACCAGCGCATCCGCATCGACGTCGCCGTCGGGTCCGCAAACGCCCGGGCGATCGCCGACCCCGGCCAGCTCGAGTCGGCGCTCCTCAACATCGCGATCAACGCGCGCGACGCGATGCCCGAGGGCGGGACGCTGCGCTTTCGCGCCGAGGTCTGCGATGGCGTGCCCGACGACATCCGTGCCGAGATCGACGACGCCGAGTCGCTCGGCCGCGGCCTGGTCGCGATCGCCATCGAAGACAGCGGCACCGGCATGTCCGAGGAGGCGAAGGAGCGCGCCTTCGAGCCCTTCTTCACGACCAAGGAAGCCGGCCGCGGCACCGGCCTCGGCCTGAGCACGGTCTACGGTTTCGTCAAGCAGTCCAAGGGCGCGGTCAGGATCGACAGCGCGATCGGCCTCGGCACGACCGTCACGCTTTACATCCCGCAGCCCGGCGGGGCGAGCTCGCCGGATGCGGACGCGGGCGAGCCGGCCGAGACGATCCCCGAGGGGCTTGCCGTGCTGCTGGTCGAGGACGACGCCGAAGTCCGGGCCGTCATCCATCGCTTTCTCGAAACGCTGCGCTGCAACGTGACCGTCGCCGGCAGCGGCGAGCAGGCACTGCTCGTCCTCGGACCCGGGGCGCGGTTCGACGTGCTGCTCACCGACATCGCCCTGGGGGCCGGCATGCGCGGCACCGAGCTCGCGACGCAGGCACAGGCGTCGTTTCCCGACTTGCGCGTGCTCCTCATGTCGGGCTATTCCGCCGAGCTGCTCGACGCCGATCGCGACTCGCCGCCGTCGTGGGAGCTGCTGCGCAAGCCCTGCTCGCGCGAGGAGCTCGCGCAGGCGATAGCCCGAGTCGTCGGCGCCGATTGAGCCGGCTTCGACACCGGCTCGGGGCGCGTCCTACTGCAGGACCGGCGAAGGCGCGATGCAGCGCTGCACGAAGGCGGCCAGCGCGCCGACGTTGGGGATGCGCAGGTCGCGACGGCCCTTCTCGGCGAAGGTGATGATCTTGTCGCGCGCCAGCTTCGACAGGGCCCGGCTGACGGTCTCGAGCGTCATGCCGAGGTAGTTGCCGATCTCGGCCCGGGTCATGCGCAGCGTGATCTCGTCGCAGCGCAGGCCCCGCTTGGCCAGGGAGTCGGCCCAGTAGCGCAGGAACTCGGCGACGCGGGCGTCGGCGGGCAAGGTGCACACCGACATCAGCGAATCGCGATCGCGCGCCATTTCGCGGCTCATCGACTCGTGCAGGATCGTCAGCAGCGCCGGACAGGCGACGCAGGCCTGCATCAGCTTGTCGTAGCGGATCATCCAGACGTCGCCCGTGTCCATGGCCACCGCGTCGCACGAATACGCGCCGGCGGCGATGCCGTCGAAGCCGAGCCAGTCGCCGCGGAACTTCAGGCTCACGACCTGCTCGCGTCCGTCCGCCGACAGGGTGACGATCTTGAAGAACCCCGAGTTGAGGACGTAGAGGTTGGCAAAGGGCTCGCCGGCGCGATAGACGATGTCGCCGGCGTGGACGACGCGGCGCTGCGGCGCCAGCGTGTCGCTCAAGAGCCTGAGCGTGTCGGCAATGTTGCGGCTCGCCCGCTGGTCGGCGCCCGTATCGGCTGCCGGAGCGGCGACCGGAGGACGGGGGGCGGCCGGGTGGAAGACGGTGCTGCGGACGGCGGTTGCGAGCATGCGGGACTCCTGGTGGCGGGGGGGCTGGCGTGAGAGTCATCCTAGGAAGCGGACGAAAACGCCGTGCCAACGGAGGGCGTCGCTCGGTAGCAGTGTGTGAACGGTTTGTGTCCGCTTCGTCTCCATTGCAATCGGCATGACTGGCCTTGACCGGCGTCAAGTCCGCTGCACGAGGGGCGACTAGCCTTCGTTCGCCGCGTCGCCCTGCCCGCTGCGGCACGCCTTCATGCAAACCCTGCTCCAGCCCGTTCGCAACCCGCGCCTCGACCGGCTGTCGCCCAGCGACTCGGACGTCGTGCTTGCGAACGCGCGCCTGCTCGGGCAGGCCGCGGCAACACGCCAGACCGCCAGCCTGTTGCGCGGCAAGAACCTCGGGCTGCTGTGCGAATCCGTGGACGCAGGCGACGCGCTCCGCTTCTGCCGGGCGGCGAAGGACCTGGGCGCGCACGTGGCCCACATCCGGCCGAGCCTGTCCGAGCTGAGCGAGCCGCGGATCATTCGCCGCACCGCCCGCATGCTCGGGCGCCTGTACGACGCCGTCGAGTGCCAGGGCCTGCCTGCCGAGTTCGTCAGGCAGGTCGCCGACGAGGCCGGTGTTCCCGTCTACGACGGCGTCGCTACCGCCGACCACCCGACGGCCGCGCTGGCCGAGCTCCTCGGCAACGGCCGGTCTCCGGACGACAACCGGCACCTCGTCCTGCAGGCGGCGCTCGTCAGCTCGATCAGTTGAGGCGGCGGTGAGCATCCGTTATCTCGACCGGCTGATGCAGCCGCGCTCGGTCGCCGTGATCGGTGCGTCGGATCGAGCCGGCAGCGTCGGCATGACCGTGTGGCGGAACCTGCGCGCGGGCGCCTTCGCCGGGCCGATCCGGGCCGTCAATCCGAAGCACCAGACGCTCGACGGCGAGACGGTCTACGCCCGCGTCTCGGACCTGCCGCAGCCGCCCGACCTCGCTGTCATCTGCACGCCGCCGGCAACACTGCCCGGGATCGTCGACGAGCTGGGGCAGCGCGGCACGCGCGCGGCGATCATCATGACGGCCGGTCTCGACGCCGCCCAGAAGCAGGCGTCGCTGGCCGCCGCCCGGCCGCACTTGCTGCGCCTGCTCGGCCCGAACTGCCTGGGCTTGCTGACGCCGCGACTGGGCCTCAACGCCAGCTTCGCGCATACCGATGCGCTGGCGGGCGACGTCGCCTTCGTGTCGCAATCGGGCGCGCTGCTGACGACGGTGCTCGACTGGGCGAAGACGCGACGGATCGGCTTTTCCCACATGATCTCGCTCGGCGAGAGCCTCGACGTCGACTTCGGCGACCTGCTCGACTACCTGGCCCGCGACGCGCGAACGCATTCGATCCTGCTCTACATGGAATCGATGGCGTCGGCGCGCAAGTTCATGTCGGCAGCGCGCGCCGCGGCGCGCAACAAGCCGGTCATCGTCGTCAAGGCCGGACGGGCCGGCAACGGAGTCCGGGCCGCCGCTTCGCACACCGGCGCGCTGGCCGGCTCGGACGCCGTCTTCGACGCGGCGATCCGGCGTGCCGGCATGCTTCGCGTCGAGACGCTGCAGGATCTGTTCGTCGCCGCCGAGACGCTGGCGCGCTTCGGCACCAACCGCGACGAGGTCATGACCATTCTGACCAACGGCGGCGGCGCCGGCGTGCTGGCCGCCGACGCCGCCGGCCAGGCCGGCGTCACGCTGGCCGAGCTGGGCCCCGCGCTGCAGCAGCGGCTCGACGCGATCCTGCCCGCCACCTGGTCGCACGGCAACCCGATCGACATCATCGGCGACGCGCCGACGCGGCGCTACACCGAAGCGCTGCAGGCGCTGTTGGCCGACCGCAAGGCCGGAGCGGTGCTGCTCCTGCACGCGCCCACGGCGATCGTGCGCAGCGACGACATCGCCCGGGCTTGTGCGCCGATCGTTCGCCAGGCACCGGGCCGGCTGATGTCGTGCTGGCTCGGCGATGCGGCGGTCGCGCAGGCCCGGGCCATCTTCGAAGACGCCGGAGCGGCCGACTACGAGACGCCGGAGGAGGCGGTGCGCGCCTTCGCGATGCTCGCCATCTACCGGCGCAACCAGGCGTTGCTGCTCGAGGCGCCGACCGCCGGCGAAGCCGGACCGGCCGACGCCGCGGCCGCCCGCAAGATCATCGCCGCCGCCCTTGCCGAGGGTCGCGAGCAGCTTGGCGAATTCGAATCGAAGCGCATCCTCGAGGCCTATTCGATCCCGGTCGTCAAGACCCAGCTGGCGGCGCCTGACGCCGACGCTGCCGCGGCGGCGGCGCTCGCTATCGGCTATCCGGTCGTGCTGAAGATCCACTCGCCCGACATCTCGCACAAGTCCGACGTCGGCGGCGTGCACCTGGACCTGCGCGGCGAAGAAGAACTGCGCGACGCCGTCGCCAAGATGCTGGCGCGCGTGCACGAGCTGCAGCCCGAGGCATGCATCGCCGGCTTCGCCGTGCAGTCGATGGTCGCGCGGCCGGAGGCGCAGGAGCTGATCGTCGGAGCCAGCGTCGATCCGACCTTCGGCCCCGTCGTACTGTTCGGGCACGGCGGAACGGCCGTCGAGGTGCTCGCCGACCGCGCCCTGGCCCTGCCGCCGCTGAACCGCATCCTGGCAGCCGATCTGGTGTCGCGGACCCGCGTCGCCCGCCTGCTCGCCGGGTATCGCGACCATGCGCCGGCCAGGCTCGAGGCGATCCAGGACGTGCTCGTCGGACTGTCGCAGATGCTGGCCGATCTGCCCGAGCTCGCCGAGCTCGACATCAACCCGCTGCTCGCCGACCGCGACGGCGTCGTCGCGCTCGACGCGCGCATCCGCCTGAGCCGCCTGGCGCCCGCCGGCGGCGCGAATTTCGCGATCACTCCGTACCCGGCGGAGCTCATCGAGATCGTCGCCTGGCACGACGAGACGATCGTCCTGCGGCCGATCCGGCCCGAGGACGAGGCACAGCACCTGGCTTTCGTCGAGCGGCTGCAGGGTCAGGACCTGCGCTTGCGCTACTTCAACGCGCGCCACGAGCTGGCGCGCGGCGAGCTGGCTCGCCTGACGCAGATCGACTACGCGCGCGAGATGGCGTTCATCGCCGAGCGCAAGAAGGCCGACGGAACGATGGAGACGCTCGGTGTCTCACGCGTCTTCATCGATCCGGACAACGTCGAGGCCGAGCTCGGAATCATCATCCGCTCCGACCTCAAGACGCGCGGGCTCGGCCACCTTCTGCTCGGCAAGACGATTGCCTTCCTGCGCGGCCGCGGCACGCGGCGCCTGGTCGCGCTCGTATTGCGCGAGAACACGCGCATGCGCGAGCTGGCGCGTTCGCATGGCTTCGCTGTCGACGCGCGCGCCTCCGATCCGGAGGCGCTCAGCATGGTGCTGCGCCTGAAGGAGCCGCAACCCGAGTGTGAGCCGGCCCCGTCGCTGGCCGTCTGAGCGCTTCGGGTCGAGCCCGAATCGACACCGGAATTGATGCGCATCAAGCACGCGCCGCGCGTTGCCGCCTAGTCTGCACGAGCGGCGAACGCCAAGCCCGAGCCCGCCAGGAACCGCCCATGAAATCCGCCCTTCTGAACGAGAGCCTCGCCGGAATGATCGCGCTCGCGTGCGCGTTCACCGTCTTCATCGCGGCTGCGCTCGACACGCCCGATCGCGATATCGCCGTTGCGGGCGCAGCCACTGCCGCGGCGGCGCGATGAGCGCCCCGATGTCCATTCCCCTCGACCGCGGCGAGGCCCCTCGTTCGAGTCGGCGGCTCACGCTTGCCGGGCATTTGCAGCCATGACCCCCCATCCCACGCTGCGCATCATCCGCGACGAGCACAGCGCGCTGTCCGCGGTATTGCGCTCGATCGGTCTGCTCCTGACGGAAAGCCGCCGGCACGGGCGGCCGCCTGACTTCGCGGTCCTGCGCGCGATGCTGTTCTACATCGACGAGTTCCCCGAGAAAGTGCATCACACCAAGGAAAGCGATTTGCTGTTTCCGAAGGTGCGCCAGCGCAGCGCCGCTCTGGGCGACGTCCTCGATCGCCTCGACGGCGAGCATGGCCGCAGCCACGCCGAGATACGCGAGCTCGAGCACGACCTGCTCACCCTCGAGATGATGAGCGAGTCGGCCGACAGCGAGAGCCGGCTGGTCCGCTTCGAGACGGCGATCCACGCCTACATCGCCGCCTACCTCGATCACATCCGCACCGAGGAGCTGCAGATCCTGCCCCTGGCCGAGCGCGTCCTCTCGACCGCGGACTGGGCCGAGCTCGATGCCGCCTTCATGCAGAACCGCGATCCGCTGACGCATCGCGAAGCCGACGACGCGTTCAGGCCGCTGTTCAAGAGGATCCTGATGGCGCTTCCCGCTCCGCTCGGGCTCGGCCCGGCCCTCGAGGGGTAGCGCAAGCCCGCCTGCCTCTCATTAGCTGGGGACGACGCAAAGCGCCTGTCCCAGGCCGTGCCACAGGGCGAAGGCCGAAGCGCCGGCGAGCAGCAGACCGGAGGCGCGCACCGACCAGGAAGCGAGGCGCTCGCCATCGGCGCGGTGGCGCAAGCGCCTCCAGAATTCCGGCGCCAGCCACAGGCCCAGCGCCGAGGTGACGGCGAACGCGGCCATCGCCGTCGCTCCGTGAAGCGGGCTCGAGGCCAGGGCGGAGACGAGCAAGGCGGACTGCAGCAGGCCGCACGGCAGAGCGACCCAGCACAGCCCCGCGAACCCAGCGCGCGCCGGCGCCGGCAAGGAACGAAAGAGGCGGATGGGTCGGGTGTTCGCAAGCGAGGACAGCGGCGCCCGCTCGCTCGACAGCCACCCCGGCGCACGCGCCGTGCAGGCGAGCCAGAGGCCCAGGACACAGGCGCCGACCTGAACCATGCCCCAGACCGGCCGCAACACCGGCGCCGCGGCGCCGAGCGCCGCCAGGCTGGCGACACCGGCGGCGGCG
>DATMGW010000444.1:0-16271 GCA_035555295.1 Caldimonas sp. | reverse complement strand
CATGGCCACGGCACGTCCTTCTCGCCGGGGGCGAGCGGCGCTCCGATCGAATGCATGCAAGGCACGAACCGTCCGTCGCTGCCGAGCACGTCAAGCACCTTCCGGCCCATGCGCGTCATGATCTTCATGCTGACGGCGACGTAGGGCGAGTCGGTGAGCTCGACGCCGATGTAGGAGAGCGGCGAGCCGAGGGGGCCCATGCTGAACGGCACGACGTACATCGTGCGGCCGCGCATCGCGCCCTTGAAGAGCGCCGGCGTACCGTCGGCCTGCCCCGTCTGCAGGATGCGGCGCATCGCCGCCGGCGCGATCCAGTGGTTGGTCGGCCCGGCGTCTTCCTCGCGTTCCGAGCAGATGAAGGTGCGATCCTCGACGCGGGCGACATCGCTGGCGCTGCTGCGCGCCAGGAAGCTGTGCGGGCGAAGCTCGGGATTGAGCTTCAGCAAGGTCCCGGCGGCGACGAGCTGGGCACAGAGCCGGTCGTATTCGGCGGCGCTGCCATCGCACCAGACGACGTCCTTCGCTTCGCAGAGCGCCGCCATGTCGCGGACCCAGTCGACGAGCTTGCGATGGCGGACGTAGGAGGGAGGATCGATCGTCGCGCCGAGCGCCAAGGGACGGTTCATGGAAGTCCAGTCGTCGAAGGTTCGGACACGGCCCGGCCGGCCGGTGTCGTAGCAGCAATTGCGAAGCGGGTTGTTGGATCGGTGCGGCGAGCGTCTCGTTCGCCGTCGTCGGCCGCGCGCCGGGCGCGCTGGCGTGATCGGGCGGCGTCTAGGTCTTGTACTGCGAGTGTAGCGGCCGACCGACGCCGTTCGTCGGCCGGACGAAGGGCGTTGGCCGCAATAATCGACCGATGCTGCGCCGCCGTCTGCTCGCCGCTTCCCTGATGCTCGCCGCCGCGCCCGCCACGCGCGCCCAAGTCGCCTCGGGCCCTTTCCTGCCGCTGCGCCTGGGCGTCGACCGCGCCCTCGTCGAGTCGGGGCTGGCGCGCAGCCTGCAGCACGCCTTTGGCGCCGATACCGGGATCGCCGTCAAGCTGGTGGGCGGCCCGGCGCTGGCGGTTCTCGACGCGGTCCGGGACGGCGAAGTCGACGCCGCCCTGACCAACGCGCCCGACGCCGAGGAGCGCCTCGACAAGCAAGGCCTCGTCCATGACCGGCGGCCGATCGCCGCGGGCGAGTTCGTCGTCGTCGGCCCGGCGCCGCCGCGAGTCCGCGGCAAGGCGCCGCCGCCGGTGGGCAAGAGCGGTGTCGACGCGCTGGCGCATATCCAAGAGCTGGCAACGGGCGCGCCCGACAGCCTGGTCTTCCTCTCGGCGGGCGACGGCTCGGGAACGCACGTCGCCGAGCAGGCCCTCTGGCGCACCACCCACATCGAGCCCGTGGCGCCCTGGTACGTGGCGGCCGATGCGAAGAGCGGCTTCGTCGCGCAGGTGCGCGCACGCGGCGCCTATGCGCTGGTCGAGCGCGGCGCGTGGTCGGCGCAGGGCGGGGCGCCGCTCGCCATCCTCGCCGAAGGCGATCCGCTGCTCGTCGAATCGGTGCATGCGATGCGCGCGTTTCGCATCACCCACCCGGCCGGAAAGATCTTCGTCGCCTGGATCGCCGGCGGGCGAGGCCGCGCCGTCGTCGCTGTGCACCGCGGCTACCGGACACCGTGAAGTCGGGCAGGCTGCTGAGTCTGAACACGGCGCCCGTTCGCCCGGTCGCGATCGACGGGCGCGAGGTGATGACGGCGATCGGCAAGCGCCCGGTCGAAGGCGAGCGTCGTGTCGGCGTGCTCGGCATCGAAGGCGACGAGCAGGCCGACCTCTCGGTGCACGGCGGCGTCGGCAGGGCGGTCTACGCCTATCCCGGCGAGCACTACGCGTTCTGGCAGACGGTCCGCGCCCAGGCGCAGGTCGCAGCCTGGAACGAAGTGCTTCCCTTCGGCTCGGTCGGCGAGAACCTGACGCTCGAAGGCGTGGCCGAGCGCGACCTGTGGATCGGCGACGTCCTTCGCTTTCCCGCCTGCGAGCTCGCCGTCAGCGGGCCGCGCTATCCATGCTTCAAGTTCAACGCCGCGATGGGTTTCAAACACGCCGCCAAGTTGATGACCGAAAGCGCCTGGTGCGGCGCCTATC
Source organism: Caldimonas sp. (assembly GCA_035555295.1). Taxonomy (GTDB): domain Bacteria; phylum Pseudomonadota; class Gammaproteobacteria; order Burkholderiales; family Burkholderiaceae_C; genus Schlegelella_A. The sequence continues at coordinate 14,146 of DATMGW010000444.1, read as the reverse complement.
TCGCCGTCCGGACGCCGGGAACGATCGCCGCCGGCCAGCCCTTCGCGCTCGAGCCCGGGCCGCGCGAGGTCGGCATCGTCGAACTGTTCCGGACCCGCACCGGCACGGCGGCGGCGCGCTCCCGCTGAGGCGCAACTCCCCCTATCGATGCTCGCCTACCGCCACGCCTTTCACGCCGGCAACCACGCCGACGTGCTCAAGCACACGGTGCTGATGCTCGTGCTCAAGCACATGAACGCCAAGCCGAAGCCGTACCGCTTCGTCGACACGCACGCCGGTGCCGGCGGTTATTCGCTCGAAGGGCGCTACGCGCAGAAGAAGGGCGAATACGAGCGCGGCATCGGCCGCTTATGGACGCGCACCGACCTGCCGGGAGTCCTCGCCGACTACGTCGAGCTCGTCCGCCGCTTCAACCCCGATGGCGTTCTCGCCCAGTACCCCGGCTCGCCGGCGTTCGCGCAGATGCTGCTGCGCCCGCAAGACCAGCTGCGCTGCTACGAGCTGCATCCGACCGAGCAGAAGATCCTGCGCGCCACGCTTGCCGCAACGCCGGGCGCGATCGCCTACGACGGCGACGGCTTCGACGGTCTCAAGTCGCAGCTGCCGCCGGAATGCCGGCGTGCCGCGGTGCTGATCGACCCGAGCTACGAAGGCAACGGCGACTACTCGCGCGTCGTCGCGACGCTGCGCGACGCGCTATCGCGCTTCGCCGAGGGCGTCTACATGGTCTGGTATCCGCAGGTGAGCAAGCTCGAGGCGGCGCGCCTGCCCAAGCGCCTCGAGGCGCTGGCACCGAAAAGCTGGCTGCATGTGCGCCTCAGCGTGCAGCAGCCGGACGCGCAAGGGTTCGGCCTGGCCGGCAGCGGCGTCTTCGTCCTCAACCCGCCGCATCCCTTGCGGGCGCAGCTCGAAGGCGTCCTGCCCTGGCTCGTCGATGTGCTCGGCCAATACGACGGCGCGAGCTACGCGCTCGACCGCTTCGAGGCCTGAGCCGGCCGCGGCGACCGCGCCGCTATTTCGGTGCCGAAGCCGCGGCCGCCGCGTGCGCCTTGCGCAAGCCGGCCATCCACTGTGTCCAGTCCTGCGGGCCGGTCTCGAAGCGGCTCTTCAGGTTGCCGAGCACGTAGCCCCAGGCGCGGTCGAAATACGCAAAGGTCTTGTCCCACTCGCCCCCCGATCCCCAGCCCGCGTGGTGGATGGAAACGCGCGTGCTCTTGCCGTCGATGTCGGCGAGGCGAACGATGACGAAGGTGCGCTGCTTGCGCGCCTCGGGCAGCGACGGCGGCGCATTCCAGTCGAAGCTGAGCATCGTCGGCTCCTGCAGGGCCATGAAGCGCATGTCGTCGGCGCCCTTCAGTCCCGGCTCGGCGAGCGGATCCATGTGAATGTGAAAGGCGCCGCCGACCCGGGGATCGATCTCCGCCTCGGGAGCGAAGAACGACTCGATGCCGGCCTTGCTCGTCCATGCCTGCCAGACCTGGCCGATCGGCGCCGCGACGGTCACTTCGTGCTCGATGGCGCGCTCCGCCGCGGCCGCGGAGCCGGCACCGAGCAGCGCGGCGAGACAAAGGACTTCGAACCGATGAAGCATCGAACGGATCGCCACGATTTGTGCCTCCCGAAGTGGAGCGCAGTGTAGGTGCAAGCGCGTGCGCCGCCGCGCCGGCGACACGGGCGGCGTCAATCCTTGGGCGGGATGCGCTTCAGGTCGCGAAAGGCGGCGAACAGCCACGTCCGCATGCCGACCAGCAGCGTGTACGGAGTGCGCTGCTCGTCGGGCAGCCTCTGCTCGTTGACGTGCGCCTGCGCGAAGTCCTGGCCGACGCGCTGCAAGCGTTCGACGAAGGTCGTCGCGATGCTCTTCGTGATCTCGCCATGGACGAGCATGATGAGCTCACCGTCGCCGTCGAAGCCGCCGCTCAGGTAGTCGGCCGCGACGTGCTCGCGGAAGTACTGCATCACCGGCCCGTGCGGCAGCCAGCGAAAGCCCTTGGCGACCTTGAGCCGGTAGCGGTTCAGCGGGCGCAGCTCGATGATGCCGAGCCGGTCGAGCTGGGCGAGATACTTGATGCATTCGGCATCGCTGAACGCATACTCGCGCGTCATCGCCTCGAAGCTCCACTGGCTGAGACAGCAGATCGCGAGGAGCAGAAGCTTGCGGTCAGCAACGACGGCGGCTTCCTGTGCTGCCGAGAGCTCGCGCGAGAGCGGCTGCGCGTCGGCGACCTTGCGCGCGAGCTCAGCGAAATCCATCTTCAGGACGCGCAGCATCTCGTCGATGCGCGACAGCGGCATGTCGGCCTTCGCGAAGACGCGCTTAACGCTCGACTCCGACATGCCGAGCGCGTCGGCGAGATCGGCGTAGGTCACGCCGGCCGCGCGCAACTCGGCCTTGAGGGCGTTGACGAGATCCTGGGTCGTGCTCATGAAGCGGGGTCGAAGGCCGCAGTATCGCCGCACGGTAGCGCAGCGCGATACCGCGGGGGTCCCGTCTCGCCACGCTCGTCTGAGCGATGGCGCGTCGTGCATCGGCTCGCGAAGATGGCGGCGTTCTTCAACACGATCTCGTCGAGGAAAGCCATGCAAGTCCGCACGATCCGCCAAGACACCCGGGCCTGGAAGGCGCAGGTCTGGATCTCGTTCTTCTGCGCCGCGAGCCTGTGCGCCACGGGCCTGGCCTTTCTCCCCGGGCGGGACCTCGACCGCGCCTTCATGATCATGGGTTACGTCTACTGTGTCTCGGCCGCCTTCGCGCTCGCCAAGTTCGTCCGTGACAACGAAGCAAGACCCGTCGACACGCCGCTCTGGGGTCTCGTCGTCTGGTCGGCGTTTGCCCTGGCGGTGGCGCTCACCGGCTGGGGCCTCGTGCAGATGGAAATCAACCCGACCTACAAGGCGTTCCTCGGCGTCAGCTGGCTCTTCCTGCTGTCGGTCACCTTCACGCTCGCCAAGACCTTGCGCGACGCGCACGAAGCACTGCTCGCCGCGGCGCGCGACTGTCGCGGGTCGACCTGCGCCGCCTGCGAATCCGAATAAAACCCGGTCCCCTCTCATCCCCTCGGGAGAACTCAATGAAGACGATTCCCTTTCGACGCGTCGCCACCGCTGCCACGCTCGTCTGCGCCCTCGTCGCGAACGCCGGCGCGCAGTCGACGATCTCCGACGCCAGCGTCCTTTCCGTCTTGCCGATCGCGGTGTCGGTGGCAGCACCGGCGGCGGTGCTTTCCGCCGGGGCGGCGCTCACCGTCGTCTCCGTCGAGGCGACGAGCAACGGCGCCGTCTGGGTGCTCGAGCGCGCCTCCGACGGCGCCCAGGCGAGCGTGCGCCTGGTCGGACGCGGCATCGCCGGCGTCTCGGTCGCGACCGGCACCGTCGTCGTCGTCACGGCCCTCAGCACGGGCTGGGTGCTGTCGGCGGCGAGCCAGGCGATCGCCTTCATCCCGAACGAGATCGGCGCCGCACTCCTCTACAACGAGAGGATCACGCGATGAGCGTGCCACACATGCGCCGGAGCGGGGCACGCGCCCAGCTCGCCGCCGTCTGCATCACCTTCGCCTTCGCCAGCGGCGCGGCGAATGCCGGGCGCACCTGCGAGCAGCGCCCGCCCTCGGCCGACACGATTGCCCGCGCGATGACGCTCGCCGAGCACACCGCGGCGCGGCTCGACAAGAGCGGCGGGCGCGTCGTCGTCCTGGCGCGTGCCGGGCAGGACCTGAGCGAGTACGGGCTGCGCTATTCGCATCTCGGCTTCGCCTATCGCGAAAGCGCGGGCAAGCCCTGGCGCGTCGTGCACAAGCTCAACCAGTGCGGCTCGGCACGTGCCTCGCTCTATCGCCAGGGCCTCGGCGAGTTCTTCCTCGACGACCTGTGGCAATACGAGGCGGCCGTCGTCGTCCTCGCCCCTGAAGCGCAGGCGCAGCTGCTGCCCGCGCTCGCCGACAACGCGCGCATCGCCCGCCTCGACACGCCGGCGTACAGCATGGTCGCTTACCCGTGGTCCGAGCGCTACCAGCAATCGAACCAGTGGGCGATCGAGACGCTGGCGATGGCCGAAGACCCGGCCGCCGATACACGGGGCCGTGCCCAGACGTGGCTGCGCCTGAAGGGCTACGAGCCGACGACGCTGCACCTCTCGGCACTCAAGCGCCTCGGGGCACGGATGTTCGCCGCCAACGTCGCTTTCGACGACCACCCCGACGAGAAACGATTCGCCGACCGCATCGACACCGTCACGGTCGACTCGGTGTTCCGCTGGCTCGACCGATCCGGGCTCGGCGGGAAGGTCCAGGTCATCAGGTAGATTCGAACGCCGCGAAGGAGAGCTGCATGGAAACTGGCCTGGACCTAGCCGCCGAGACCGCTGCGCCCTTGCCCGCGGTGGCGGCGCACGCCCACCCGAACCAGTTCGCCCTGCTCGGCCAACGCCGCTTCGCGCCCTTCTTCTGGACGCAGTTCCTCGGCGCCGGCAACGACAACCTGTTCAAGTTCGCCTTCACTGTGCTCGTCACCTACCAGCTCGAGGTGAGCTGGCTGCCGCCGGCGCTCGCCGGGCTGGCGATCGGCGCGTTCTTCATCCTGCCCTTCCTGCTCTTCTCGGCGACGAGCGGCCAGTTTGCCGACAAGCTCGACAAGACGGTGCTGATCCGCTTCGTCAAGTGGCTGGAGATCGCCGTCATGGCGCTGGCAGGCTTCGGCTTCGTCAGCGGCAACGTCGGGGTGCTGCTCGCCTGCGTCTTCCTGATGGGCCTGCACTCGACGCTGTTCGGTCCGGTCAAGTTCGCCTACCTGCCGCAGCACCTTTCCGAGCGCGAGCTGACCGGCGGCAACGGCATGGTCGAGATGGGCACCTTCGTCGCCATCCTGCTCGGCCAGGTCGCGGGCGGTCTGCTCATCGCCATGCCGCAGGTCGGCGCCTCGTATGTGGCCGCTGCCTGCATCGGCCTGGCGATCCTCGGCCGGGCGACGGCGCAATACGTCCCGGCGTCGCCGTCGACCGACCCGGCGCTGCGCATCAACTGGAACCCGGTCAGCGAAACCTGGCGCAACCTCAAGCTCGCGCACGGCAACCTGGTCGTCTTCCGCTCGCTGCTCGGCATCTCGTGGATGTGGTTCTTCGGCGCCGTCTTCCTCGCCGAGTTCCCGTCGTTCGCCAAGGAAGTGCTGCACGGCGACGAGCACGTCGCGTCGCTGCTGCTCGTCGTCTTCTCGGTCGGCATCGGCATCGGCTCGCTGCTCTGCGAGGTGCTGTCGCGGCGCCATGTCGAGATCGGCCTCGTCCCGCTCGGCGCGATCGGTATGAGCGTCTTCTCGATCGACCTCTATTTCGCTTCGCGCGGCCTGGCCCCGTCGAGCGGCTACACGCTTTCCGCCTTCGTCGCCGCGGCACCGCATTGGCACGTCATGGCCGACCTCGCACTGCTCTCGCTCTTCGCCGGCCTCTACAGCGTGCCGATGTACGCGCTGATCCAGTTGCGCTCGCAGCCGAGCCACCGCGCCCGCATCATCGCCGCCAACAACATCCTGAATGCCCTCTTCATGATCGCGAGCTCGATCATCGTCGGCATCCTCCTCAAGCTCGGCCTGACGGTGCCGCAGGTCTTTCTCGTCGTCGGCCTGCTCAACGCCGTCGTCGCGTTCTACATCTTCATGCTGGTTCCCGAATACCTGCTGCGCTTCGTCGCGTTCCTGACCGCGCGCATCGTCTACCGCTTCAAGGTCAAGGGCGACAAGAACATCCCGGCCGAAGGCGCGGCGATCCTCGTCTGCAACCACGTGAGCTTCATCGACCCGGTGTTGCTCATGGCGGCGAGCCCGCGGCCGATCCGTTTCATCATGGATCACGAGATCTTCAAGCTGCCCGTCCTCGGCGCCTTCTTCAGGCTCGCCAAGGCGATTCCGATCGCGCCGCAGAAGGTCGACGCGCACACCTACGAGCAGGCGTTCGCGCGGGCTCGCCAGGTGCTCGACGACGGCGACCTGCTCTGCATCTTTCCCGAGGGCGGCATCACGAAGACGGGCGAGATGGGCCAGTTCAAGGGCGGTGTCATGAAGCTGCTCGAGTCGAACCCGGTGCCCGTCGTCCCGCTCGCCTTGCAGAACCTCTGGGGCTCGTTCTTCTCGCGCGCCGACGGCAAGGCGATGAGCCGGCCGTTCCGGCGCGGCCTGTTCAGCCGCGTCGGCCTCGTCGCCGGCGACCCGGTGGCGCCCCCCGACGTCAGCCCGGCGCGCCTGCGCGAAGACGTCGCCGCGCTGCTCGCGTCGCCGGCCTGACGCAGAGCCGCCTCTTCAGGCGGCGTGCAGCGTCGCCGGCGGCGCTTCCGGCGCTCCGGTGCCGAGCCGCTCGTACTCGGAGATGACCTGGGCGCCGAGGAGCAGCAGCGTCGCCGCGATCTCGAGGCTGAGCAGGACGACGATCGCCGTGGTCAGCGATCCGTAGACGACGGTCACCTGTGACAGCGTCGCGAAATACCAGACGAGCACGTGCCGCGTGATCTCCCACAGCACCGCCGCCGTGACGCCGCCGATGAGCGCCTGACGCAGACGCAGGCGCCCGGCCGGCATGACGAGGTAGACCGAGGTCAGGACAAAGATCTCTCCGGTGAAGCCGAGCAGGTACAGAAGCAGGCCCGAGAGGCCGTGCAGCGACCACTCGCGCCCGAACAGGTCGACGCTCTCCCGGCCGACCGCCTGCAGGCTGCCCGCGACGAGCGTCACGAGCAGCAGGCCGATGCCAAGCGAGAGGATGTAGCAATACGGGATCAGCGCCGAGAAGATGAAGCGGCGCTTGCGCGCCACGACGCGGTGCTCGAAGATCACCGACATCGCGTTCTCGAGTACGGTGAAGGCGAGCGAGCTGAAGAAGATCATCGTACCGAGCAGCAGCCAGCCGACGTCGCCGCGGTGGTCGAGGAAGTTCGCGAGCTCGCGCACGATCGCCGCCGATTGCCCGGGCATCAGCCACTCGAGGTAGCGGCCGAGCGTTCCAAGCAGCTCGCCCTCGTCGATCACGTTCGACAGCGCGATCACCGTGAGAATGAGGAGCGGCACGATCGACAGCAGCGCGTAGTAGGCGACGGCGCCGGCGAGCAGCAGGCCCTGGTTGGCGCGAAAAGCCTTCAGCGTCTGCCACACGAAGCCGCCCGGGTGGCGCAGCACGTACTGCCCCGCCGGGCTGATGAGCCGGGTGCTCAGAAATCTTTGCAGTTTGTTCGGCGGCTTCAATGACCTTGGCGTCGAGATCTCGCGCAGCTTTTCGTCGATGTGAGCCGATTGTCGCGTCGCGATGTCGCCCAAGGCAACGATGCCGCCGATTTCGTCGCCGGGGTCGAGCACGGCGAGGCGGCGCACCTGCGCGCGCCACCCATCATGGCTCAGTGCGAGAACAGAGCGATCAGGATGACGATCGGCAGCGGCACGCCGAGGAGAAGAAGAAGGATCGAGCGCATCTCAGAGTCCTTTGCATGATCGACGACGAGGATCGGGGCGACGGGTCGGTGCTCAGGCGCGTTCGTCGCGCTGGCGGCCGCCACCGAGCGCGGCCAGGCTGGCGAAGAAGGCGCCGGCGAGGAGGGCGACGAACATCCAGAGCGCGCTGTAGGCCCCGGCCTTGCGTGCCTGGTCGGCCGCCTGCCGCGCGTCGAGCTGGGCGTTGACGAGCGCCTTGCTCGCTTGCGTGAAGGCGTCGGCGACGCGTTTTTCGGCGTCGGCAGGAGTCAGTCCGGTGCGGCGCGCGACGACCTGGCCCAGATAGCGGACGTCTTCGGGGCCCATCGTCCCCGAGCGCAGGTCGTTGGCGAAGATGCGCATCGCTTCGGCGCGCATCTGCGCGTCGTTCGTATCGAGCGCCTGCGGCGCGTCGCTGCGAAACAGGGTGTCGACGTAGTAGGCGGTCGGCGAGAGGTCGCGCAGACCCCGATCGATCGCGACGCCGGTGTTCGGGTCACTTGCCGCGGTGGCCGTGGTCGCCGCCGCGCCCGGCGTGGCTTCGGCGCCGGCCAGCGTCGCGCGCGAAAGCACGCCGCCGATCGCCGAGCCGAGGAACGCGGCGGTGAGGAGGCTCGCGACCGCCCACGCCAGCAGGCCGTGCGCCGTGTCGCGGAACCAGACCTCGTCGCGATGGACGTTGACCCAGCGCACGCGCAGCCGCCCGGTCAGATAGCCGCCGAACGCCGACGCGGCGATCTGCGTGAAGACGAGCCAGGCGAGCGCCGCGGCGCCGGCACCGGCGACGCTGTCGCGCGTCGTCGTCCACGGCGACGCGACCGAAAGACCCAGGCCGACGCCGAGCACGACGAGGATCAGCGACAGCGCTGCCGCGGCCGCGGCTCCGGCGAAGATCGCTCCCCACGACACGCCGGAAACGCGCTCGTCGTGGCCGACGTGGTCGTCGATCTCCGCGGTCGTGAGGCCGCTGGCGGTGATGGTGGTCGTCGACATGGCTCTCCTCGGTTTCGGTTCTGGTTGCACTGCTCTCGCGGCGACGGCGCCCCGGCCGTCGATCGACTCGAAGCGTAGGCGCCGGGGCGGCGCGCCGGCAGGGCGCAACGGCGCGGCGCGCTGTCGGCGCGCGGCGCACTTCGCGGTCGGCGGCGTCCGACGCGCCGGCGTCAGACGCCGCGCTGCCGATCCATGCGGAACCGCGTCGCGAAAGCGCCGAAGCGCCCGGCCTCGAGCGCGCCTCGCACCTGCCGCATCAGGTCGATGTAGAAGTGCAGGTTGTGCAGGCTCGCGAGCATCGGCGCGAGCATCTCGCCGCAGCGGTCGAGGTGATGCAGGTAGGCGCGAGAGAAGCGCGCGCAGGCCGGGCAGGCGCAGCTCGCGTCGATCGGCGCTTCGTCCTGCTTGTAGCGGGCGTTCCTGATGCGCAGGTCGCCGAAGCGAGTGAAAAGATGGCCGTTGCGGGCGTTGCGCGTCGGCATGACGCAATCGAACATGTCGACGCCTGCGGCGACTCCGTCGAGCAGGTCCTCCGGCGTGCCGACGCCCATCAGGTAGCGCGGCTTTTCCGCGGGCAGGCGATGCGGCGTGTGCGCGACGATGCGCTGCATCTCGGCCTTCGGCTCGCCGACGCTGACGCCGCCGACCGCGTAGCCGGGCAGGTCGAGCTCGGCGAGCGCGTCGATCGACTCCTCGCGCAGGGCTTCGTACATGCCGCCCTGGACGATGCCCCAAAGCGCGTTCGGATTCTCGAGCCGGGCGAACTCCTGCTGCGAGCGCTTGGCCCAGCGCAAGCTCATCCGCATCGAGGCGCCGACCTCGGCTTCGCTCGCGGCGCGGCCTTCGACCTGGTACGCCGTGCACTCGTCGAGCTGCATCGCGATGTCGCTGTCGAGGACGGCCTGGATCTGCATGCTCGTCTCGGGCGTGAGCAGCAGCTTGTCGCCGTTGACCGGCGAGGCGAAGGCGACGCCTTCTTCGCTCACTTTCGCGTTGGCGCCGAGCGACCAGACCTGGAAGCCCCCGCTGTCGGTGAGCAGCGGCCGCGGCCAGCCTTCGAAGCGATGCAGGCCGCCGAACGCGCGCAGCACGTCGAGGCCGGGTCGCATCCAGAGATGGAAGGTGTTGCCGAGGATGATCTCGACGCCCATCGCCTCGAGCGCCGAAGGAAGGACGCCCTTGACGCTGCCGTAGGTGCCTACCGGCATGAAGACCGGCGTCTCGACGCTGCCGCGGCGCAGCGTGAGGCGGCCGCGCCGGGCCGGCCCTTCGGTGGCGAGAACGGCGAAAGTCAGCATGCGCGATTGTCGCGGCTCGAGATCGGCGAGCCGCGTCAGCGTGTATCGCGCGCCAGCATGAGCAAGGTCCGGTTGCGGTCTTCGACGATCAGCAGGCGCCCGGCCGCATCGATCGCGAGCCCGGTCGGCGCGCCGAGCGGCCGCACTCCCGCCGCCGCCGTCCAGCCGCCGATCCAGATGCGCGCCGCAGCGCTGGGCTCGCCTGCGGCATCGAGCGGAATCCCGACGACGCGATGACCGCCGGCACGATAGCCGTGCCAGGCGACGACGAGTTGCCCGGCGAACGGATTCTTCGCTGCGGCCGGGACGGCGATCATGTGCAAGGGCGCGGCGTGCGCCGGCCAGAGCATCGCCGGCGCCTCGCTCGCGGCGCAGTCGAAGCGCCCCTCGTAACCGCGTGCCGGCGTGCGCGCGCCGACGCAGTATGGCCAGCCGTAGTCGGCGCCTTCGCGCAGGACGTCGAGCTTTTCCGGCGGCGCCGTCTCGTCGGGATAGTCGATCGAGTTCTCGCCCTGCAGCAGCACGCCGGCGCCGGCGACGAAGGCGAGCGCGACCGAATTGCGCAGGCCGCGCGCGAAGGGCTTGATCGATTGCAGCGTGAAATCGGCGCCGCCCAGCGTCGCCTCGTAGACTGCGGCGCGCGGCTGCACGCCCTCGAGCTCGGGACAGGGCAGCTTTTGCACGCCGGCCTCGTCGCGACAGGCATCGGTCGCCGATCCGACGTTGATGTAGAGCTTGCCGGCGGCGCCGAAGGCGAGCTCCTTGAGCGGATGCGATCCGCTCGCCGGCAGCTTGTCGATCACGGTCTGCCACACGACCGCGACTCCCGGTGCGCCGACGCGGGTTCGCAGGATTCGGCCCGCTTCTGCCAGGTAGACGCCACCGTCGGGGCCGAGAACGAGGCCGAGCGGCCGGTCGAGCCGGTCGGCAAGGACCGCGAAGGCGATCGGTTTCGCCGGCCCGCTCGACGCGAGCGTGAACTCGAGCAAGCGGCCCCGCCCCGGCTCCCAGCCCCCCATGTCGACGAGCCAGAAGCGACCGGGCGCAACCTCGAGAACACGGCGCGGGAAGCGCAGGCCCGACGAGGCATCGGCGAGCAATGCGACGCAGTAGCCGGAAGGCGTCTGCAGGTCGATGCGCGGGTAGCCGGCGCAATTGCCGTGCGTCGTGTAGATCGGCGCGGCCGCCGCCGGGGCAAGCGTGATGAGCGCGAAGGCCGTCGTCCAGCCGGCGATCCGGATGCGATGCGAGGAGTCGAGTCGGGTCATGGGGCGCACGAGCACGGCCTCAGGTCCGCCGCGCCAGCAGCATCGCATCGCCATAGCTGAAGAACCGGTAGCGCTCGGCGACCGCGTGCCGGTACAGCGTCATCACGTGAGCATGACCGGCGAAGGCGGCGACGAGCATGAGCAACGTGCTCTTCGGCAAGTGGAAGTTGGTGAGCAGCAGATCGACGACGCGAAACTCGAAGCCGGGCGTGATGAAGAGCCCGGTCTCGCCGTCTGCCGGGCGCAGGCGCGCACCGACGCTCGCCAGCGCCGCCGATTCGAGTGCGCGCAGGCTCGTCGTGCCGACGGCGACGACGCGGCCACGGCGCGCGCGCGCGCGCTCGATCGCGGCGATGGCGCCGGCGCCGACTTCATAGCGCTCGCGGTGCATCACGTGGTCGGCGAGGTTCGCGCTGCGCACCGGCTGGAAGGTACCGGCGCCGACATGCAGCGTGACGGCACAGCGCTCGATGCCGCGCGCGTCGAGCGCCGCGAGCAGGGCGGGGTCGAAGTGCAGCGCCGCCGTCGGCGCCGCGACCGCGCCGGGGTTCGCGGCGAACACCGTCTGGTAGCGGCGCTCGTCCTCGGCCGTGTCGGCGTGCGTGATGTACGGCGGCAGCGGCACGTGGCCGTGCCGCTCGAGGAGCAGGTACGGATCGTCCGGAAAGTGCAGCTCGAAGAGCGCTGATTCGGGCCCGGCGCGACCGAGGACCTCGGCGTCGAACGCGTCGGCGAAACGGATCGTGCTCCCGGCCTTCGGCGCCTTGCTCGCGCGCACGTGGGCGAGTACGCGCCGCTCCGGCTCGACGCGCTCGACCAGCGCCTCGACCGCGCCGCCGCTCGCCTTCGCACCGAGCAGCCGCGCCTTGATGACGCGCGTGTCGTTGACGACGAGCAGGTCGCCTACGCGCAGAAGGTCGGGCAATTCGCGAAAGCGCCGATCGCGCGTTTCGCTGCCCGTGCCGTCGAGCAGGCGCGAGCCGCTGCGTTCGGCCGCCGGGTGCTGGGCGATCAGCTCGGGCGGCAGCGCGAAATCGAAATCGTCGAGCGTGAACGCGGGCGAGGTTAAAGGCGTCGTCGTCATCGTTGCGGCCAGCGAGCAAAATTCTCCCATGGCCTCCGCCCCACCCGCGCCCGCCGCCACCCCGTCGCGCCCCGCGACGTCGGCGGCCGAGAAGGCGCTTGCCAAGCTCGGCCTGCTGCGCGACATCGACCTCGCCTTGCACTTGCCGCTGCGCTACGAAGACGAGACGCGCGTCGTTCCCATCGCCGAGTTGCGCGACGGCCAGACCGGCCAGGTCGAAGGCGTCGTCACCGATTCGCGGATCCAGTTCCGGCCGCGCCGCCAGCTCGTCGCGACCCTGCAGGACGCGAGCGGCGACGTCGTGCTGCGCTTTCTCCACTTCTACCCGTCGCAGCAGAAGACCTTCGCGAAGGGCCGCCGTATCCGCGCCCGCGGCGAAGCGCGCGGCGGCTTCTTCGGGCTCGAGATGGTCCATCCGAGCTTCAAGGCCGTCGGCGCCGACACGCCGTTGCCGACGTCGCTCACTCCCGTCTACCCGAGCACGGTGCAGCTCTCGCAGGCGGTGCTGCGCAAGGCCGTCGCGGCGGGTCGGGCACGCGCCGACCTCGACGAGATCGTTCCCGCGGCCCTCATGCCGCCGCATCTTCCGACCTTGCGCGACGCGCTGGCGCGTCTGCACGAACCGGCACCCGGGCTCGAAGCGGCCGCGCTCGAGGATCGATCGCACCCCGCGTGGGGGCGCCTCAAGTTCGACGAGCTGCTCGCCCAGCAACTCTCGCAACTGCAGGCCAAGCGCGAGCGCGAGGCGCAGCGCGCCCCCGTCTTCGCGGCGAAGCCTGGCGGCCTGCGCGACGCGCTGCTCGCCCGATTGCTGTTTCGCCTGACTCCGGCACAGCGCCGCGTCGCCGAGGAGATCGCGCGCGACCTGGCGCGGCCCGTCCCCATGCATCGCCTGCTCCAGGGCGACGTCGGCTCGGGCAAGACGGTAGTCGCCGCGCTCGCCGCGACCGTCGTCATCGGTGCCGGCTGGCAGTGCGCGCTGATGGCGCCGACCGAGATCCTCGCCGAGCAGCATCTGAAGAAGCTCGTCGGCTGGCTCGCGCCGCTCGGCGTCACCGTCGCCTGGCTGACCGGCAGCCGCAAAGGCAAGGCGCGCGCGACGATGCTGGCCCAGGTGGCTTCGGGCGAAGCCGCGCTCGTCGTCGGCACGCACGCCGTGATCGAAGAGCAGGTGCGCTTCGCCCGCCTCGGCCTGGCGATCGTCGACGAGCAGCACCGCTTCGGCGTGACGCAGCGCCTGGCGCTGCGCGCCAAGCTCGCCGAAAGCAATTCAGCCGACGAAGCGCTCGAACCGCACATGCTCATGATGAGCGCCACACCTATTCCTCGCACGCTGGCGATGACGCTCTTCGCCGACCTCGACGTGAGCACGATCGACGCGCTCCCGCCGGGTCGCACGCCGGTCGAGACGAGGCTGTTCTCGGATGCGAAGCGAGACCAGGTCATCGCCGGGATCCGCGACGAAGTTGCCCGCGGCCGCCAGGTCTACTGGGTCTGCCCGCTCGTCGAAGCGTCGGCGGTGCTCGACCTGCAGAACGCGACCGCGACGCACGCGCAACTGTGCGAAGCGCTTCCCGGGCATGTGGTCGGCCTCCTGCACGGCCGCATGCGCGCGGCGGAAAAGACGTCCGTCATGTCGCTCTTCGCGAGCGGGCAGATCGCCGTGCTCGTCGCGACGACGGTGATCGAGGTCGGCGTCGACGTGGCGAACGCGTCGCTCATGGTCGTCGAGCACGCCGAGCGCTTCGGCCTGTCGCAGCTGCATCAGCTGCGCGGGCGGGTCGGGCGCGGCGCCACGGCGAGCGTCTGCGTCCTGCTCTACACGGCGCCGCTTTCCGACGCAGCGAAGGCGCGCCTCAAGGCGCTGCTCGAAACCGGCGATGGCTTCGAGATCTCGCGCCGCGATCTCGAAATCCGCGGCCCGGGCGAGATGCTCGGGGCACGCCAGTCCGGGGCGGCGCTGCTGCGCTTCGCGAACCCGGTTGAGGACGAGGCGCTGCTGCTCGAAGCGCGACGCGTCGCCGAGCGGTTGCTCGATTCAGCTCCCGAAGCGGCGGAGC
>DATMGW010000443.1:0-18883 GCA_035555295.1 Caldimonas sp. | reverse complement strand
GAGTCCGGCCCCGCGAGCCGCAGCTACGGGGTGCAGGTGGCGCGGCTCGCCGGCATGCCTGCGCCCTTGCTGCGCCAGGCGCGCGCCACGCTCGAGAGCCTGGAGGCCGAGCGCGTCGCGCGCCAGCCGCAGAGCGACCTGTTCGCGCCGGCGCAGCCGCCTGCCGCCGAGGCGCGGCCCGGCGTGACGGACGGCGCGTTCGAGGCGGCGTGGCAGGCGCTCGACCCCGATATGCTCACGCCCCGGGAAGCGCTCGACGCGCTCTATCGCCTCAAGGCCTTGCGAACGGAGTTTTCATGACGTATTGCGTAGCGGTCAAGCTCGACGCCGGCCTGGTCTTTCTCTCCGATTCGCGGACCAATGCCGGGCTCGACCAGATCAGCACCTTCCGCAAGATGATGGTCTACGAGCGGCCGGGCGACCGCTTCATGGTCATGCTCTCGGCCGGTAACCTGTCGATCTCGCAGCAGGTGCGCGAGATCCTGCAGATCGAGGAGATCGCCGACGGCGACAAGCCGCCGATCACGATCTGGAACGCGACCAGCATGTTCGACTGCGCGCGCGTCCTCGGCTCGGCCGTGCGCCGCGTCTACGACCAGGACGGCGTCGCCCTGGAGAAAGCCGGCTTCGACTTCAACGCCTCGATGATCTTCGGCGGCCAGATCGGCAACGAGTCGATGCGCCTGTTCCTCATCTACTCGGCCGGCAACTTCATCGAGGCCACCCGCGAGACGTGCTTCTTCCAGATCGGCGAATCGAAGTACGGCAAGCCCGTGCTCGACCGGATGATGCGGCCCTCGACACCGCTCGCCGAGGCCGCCAAATGCGTCCTCGTCTCGATGGACTCGACCATGAAGTCGAACCTCACGGTGGGCCTGCCCCTCGACCTGGTCGTCTACGAGGCAGGCCGCCTCGAGAGCTCGCAGATCGTCTGCATTGACGAACGCAACCCGTACTTCCAGATGATCCGCAACAGCTGGGGCGAGAAGCTCCGCCAGGTGTTCGAATCGATCGACGATCCGCAGTGGGACGGTGCCAGCGCGGCCCAGGCGCCGCTGTGCGTGGTCTCGGGCCGCTACGAGACAATGAAGAAGATCACCCACCCGGGCGAAAAGCTGGTCTGAGCGGAGGCGCGTAGGCGCCGGCCAGGGCGCGGCGCAGCGCGACCCGCCACCGTCGAACGCAAAGGGGCACGCCTATAATTGCGCTTTACCACCACGGCATTCGCACACGATGCGAGTGCCGAGCGCAATGACCAAGTTCGTCTTCGTCACCGGCGGCGTGGTGTCCTCGCTGGGCAAGGGCATCGCTTCTGCGTCCCTCGCCGCGATCCTCGAATCGCGGGGCCTCAAAGTCACCCTGATCAAGCTGGATCCGTACCTCAACGTCGATCCGGGGACGATGTCGCCTTTCCAGCACGGCGAGGTCTTCGTCACCGACGACGGCGCCGAAACCGACCTCGACCTGGGCCACTACGAGCGCTTCATCACGACCAAGATGAAGCGGACCAACAACTTCACGACCGGCCAGATCTACAAGAGCGTGCTCGAGAAGGAGCGCCGCGGCGACTACCTCGGCAAGACCGTGCAGGTGATCCCGCACGTCACGAACGAGATCCAGGAGTTCATCCGGCGCGGCGCCGGCGACGATCTCGACGTGGCGATCGTCGAGATCGGCGGCACGGTCGGCGACATCGAATCGCTGCCCTTCCTCGAGGCGGTGCGGCAGATGAGCCTGAAGATGGGACCGGGCAGCTGCGCCTTCCTCCACCTCACTCTTGTTCCGTGGATTCCCGCCGCCGGCGAGCTGAAGACCAAGCCGACGCAACACAGTGTGCAGAAGCTGCGCGAGATCGGCATCATGCCCGACGCCCTGCTCTGCCGCGCCGACCGGCCGATCCCCGACGAGGAGCGCGCCAAGATCTCGCTGTTCGCCAACATCCACGAGTTCGGCGTCATCTCGGTGTGGGACGTCGACACGATCTACAAGGTGCCGCGCATGCTGCACGCGCAAGGGCTCGACGAGCTGATCTGCGCCAAGCTGCAGCTGCATACCAAGCCCGCCAACCTGTCGCGCTGGGACAAACTCGTCGACGAGGTCGAGCATCCGAAGCACGAGGTGACGATCGCGATGTGCGGCAAGTACGTCGAGCTCTCGGACTCGTACAAGTCGCTCAACGAGGCGCTGCGCCACGCCGGCATCCACAACCATGCGCGGGTCAAGATCGAGTCGATCGACTCCGAGGACCTGACGGCGACGAGCGTCGCCAACCTGGCGCGCTTCGACGCGATCCTCGTTCCCGGCGGCTTCGGCAAGCGCGGCGTCGAAGGCAAGATCCTCGCCGCGCAGTACGCGCGCGAGAAGAAGATCCCCTACCTCGGCATCTGCCTCGGCATGCAGGTTGCGACGATCGAGTACGCGCGGCACAAGGCGGGCCTCCCCGGAGCCAACAGCACCGAGTTCGACGCCCTCGCCGAGCATCCGGTGATCGCGCTGATCGAGGAGTGGGAAGACCCGGATGGCTCCGTGCAGAAGCGGACGGCCGATTCGAACCTCGGCGGGACGATGCGCCTGGGCGCGCAGAGCTCCGACGTGAAGCCGGGAACGCTGGCGCACGAGATCTACGGCAACGTGCTGACCGAGCGGCACCGGCATCGCTACGAGGCCAACGTCAACTACCTCGATCGCCTGACCGAAGCCGGCCTCGTCATCTCGGCGATCACGCAGCGCGAAAGGCTCACCGAAGTGGTCGAGCTGCCGAAGACGGTGCACCCCTGGTTCATCGGCGTGCAGTTCCACCCCGAATTCAAGTCGACGCCGTGGGGCAGCCACCCGCTCTTCAAGTCGTTCATCCACGCCGCACTCGAGCACCAGGCCAAGCGGAGCGAGAAGGTCGCGGCATGATGAAGCCCTCACGCTCCCTTTGGTCGCTGCCCCCCGAGCGGGCGCGGCCGGGCTTGGGGCGGCCCGGCGCCCGGCCGTTCCCGTGAAACTTTGCGGCTTCGACGCGGGGCTCGAGCATCCGCTCTTTCTCATCGCCGGCCCCTGCGTCGTCGAGTCCGAGCAGCTGCAGATGGACGTGGCCGGACGGCTGAAGGAGATCGCCGCCTCGCTCGGCGTTCCCTTCATCTTCAAGTCGAGCTACGACAAGGCGAACCGGTCGAGCGGAAAGTCGTTTCGCGGCCCCGGCATCGACAAGGGTCTCGAGATCCTGGCCAAGGTGAAGCGCGAGCTCGGCGTTCCCGTCCTCACCGACGTACACCGCGAAGACGAGATCGCTGCCGCAGCGGCGACGGTCGACGTGCTGCAGACGCCGGCGTTCCTGTGCCGGCAGACCGATTTCATCCGCGCCGTCGCCCAGTCGGGGCTGCCCGTCAACATCAAGAAGGGCCAGTTCCTCGCCCCGCACGACATGAAGAACGTGCTCGACAAGGCGCGCGCCGCGGCGCGAGACAAAGGCCTCGGCACCGACCGCTTCATGGCCTGCGAGCGCGGCGCGAGCTTCGGCTACAACAACCTCGTCTCCGACATGCGCAGCCTCGCGATCATGCGCGAGACCGGAGCGCCCGTCGTCTTCGATGCGACCCATTCGGTCCAGCTCCCGGGCGGCCAGGGAACGTCGTCGGGAGGGCAGCGCGAGTTCGTTCCGGTGCTGGCGCGCGCCGCCGTCGCCGTCGGGGTGGCCGGCGTGTTCATGGAGACGCATCCCGATCCGGCGAACGCCTTGTCGGACGGACCGAACGCCGTGCCGCTGCATCACATGAAGGCGCTGCTCGAGCAGCTCGTTGCCCTCGATCGTGTCGCGAAGTCGACCCGCTTCCTCGAGAACGAATTCCGAGCCTGATGAGCGCCTACATCATCGCCGACGTGACCGTGACCGACGCCGCGCAGATGGCGATCTACCGCGAATGGAGCACGAAGGCGATGCAGGAGCACGGTGCCGAAATCCTCGTTCGCGGTGGCGAGCCGGAAGTGCTCGAAGGCCCGTGGGCTCCGACCCGGGTCGTCGTCCTGCGCTTTGCCGACCGGGCCGCGGCGAAGGCTTTCTACAGCAGCGACACGTACGTCCGTGCCCGCAAGATCCGCGAGAACGCCGGGATCATGCGCATGGTCCTCGTCGACGGAACCTGATTTTTCATCTTCAAGGAAGAGCATGAGCGCGATCGTCGACATCGTCGGCCGGGAGATCCTGGACAGCCGCGGCAATCCGACCGTCGAGTGCGACGTGCTGCTCGAATCGGGAACGATGGGCCGCGCCGCCGTGCCTTCGGGCGCCTCGACCGGCTCGCGCGAGGCGATCGAGCTGCGCGACGGCGACGCCGCGCGCTATGGCGGCAAGGGCGTGCTGAAGGCGGTCGAGCACATCAACACCGAGATGAGCGAGGCGGTGCTGGGCCTCGATTCGAGCGAGCAGGCTTTCCTCGATCGCACGTTGATCGACCTCGACGGCACCGAGAACAAGAGCCGCCTCGGCGCCAATGCGACGCTCGCCGTCAGCATGGCGGTCGCCCGCGCCGCCGCCGAGGAGTCGGGCCTGCCGCTGTACCGCTATTTCGGCGGCTCCGCGGCGATGCAGATGCCTGTGCCGATGATGAACGTCGTCAACGGCGGCGCCCACGCCAACAACAACCTCGACCTGCAGGAGTTCATGATCATTCCGGTCGGGGCGCCGTCGTTCCGCGAGGCGATGCGCTACGGCTGCGAGGTCTTCCACGCCCTGAAGAAGATCATCGACGGGCGCGGCATGAGCACGGCGGTCGGTGACGAAGGCGGCTTCGCGCCGAGCGTCGCCAGCCACGAGGCGGCGATCCAGATGATCCTCGAGGCGATCGACAAGGCCGGCTACCAGGCCGGCACGCAGATCGCGATCGGTCTCGACTGCGCCGCCAGCGAGTTCTACAAGGAAGCCCAATACCGCCTCGACGGCGAAGGCCTCACGCTCTCCGCCGGCGAATGGATCGACACGCTCGCGAGCTGGGTCGACAAGTACCCGATCATCTCGATCGAGGACGGCATGGCCGAAGGCGACTGGGACGGCTGGAAGCTCCTCAACGACCGGCTCGGCGCCAAGGTGCAGCTGGTCGGCGACGACATCTTCGTCACCAATCCGAAGATCCTGAAGGAAGGCATCCGCAGGAAGGTGGCGAATTCGATCCTGATCAAGGTCAACCAGATCGGCACCTTGACCGAGACCTTCGCGGCGATCGAGATGGCCCGGCGGGCCGGCTGGACCTCGGTCATCAGCCACCGCTCGGGCGAGACCGAAGACGCGACCATTGCCGATATCGCGGTCGGCACGAACGCCGGGCAGATCAAGACCGGGTCGCTGAGCCGCTCGGACCGGATGGCCAAGTACAACCAGCTCCTGCGCATCGAGGAAGACCTGGGCGACGTCGCCGCGTATCCGGGCCGCAGCGCGTTCAACCAGCTGCTCTAGTCCACTGTCGCACGATGCGCCTCGTTACGCTGGCCCTTGTCGCGCTGCTGGCGCTGGTCCATGCGCAGCTGTGGTTCGGCAAGGGCGGCGTGCCGCGCATGCTGGAGCTGCGCTCGAAGCTGGCGGCGCAGCAGGCCGGCAACGACGCGGCGCGGCGGCGCAACGAGCAACTCGCCGCCGAAGTGGGCGACCTGAAGGAAGGCCTCGAAATGGTCGAGGAAAAGGCGCGCTCCGAGCTCGGCATGATCAAGCCCGACGAGATCCTGGTCCAGCTCGCGACGCCGCGGCGTTGAACGGGACCACGCTGCTCGACGCCGCGGCTCCGCTCTTCGCGAGCGCCTTCGTCGTCTGGGGTGGCCCGATCACCTGGCTCGAGATCGCGGCGTTCGCCCTGGCGATCGCCATGGTCGTCTGCAACATCCGCGTCATCGTCTACGGCTGGCCGCTGGCGATCGCCAGCTCGCTGCTCTACTTCCTCCTCTTCTGGAAGAGCCGCCTTTACGGCGACGCGAGCCTGCAGATCTTCTTTGCCCTGGTCGCCGGCTGGGGCTGGTGGCAGTGGCTGCGCGGAACCGATGCGAGCGGCCACGCGCTGCGCGTGCGCGAGCTCGGCGCGCGCGGGCGCTGGCTCGCCCTCGGCGCGCTCGCCCTCGCCTGGCCGGCGACGGGACTCTTCCTGCGCCGCTTCACCGACACCGACGTGCCCTGGTGGGACGCGTTTCCGACCGCCGCGAGCGTCCTCGGCCAGTGGCTGCTCGGCCGCAAGTACATCGAGAACTGGCCGACCTGGATCGTCGTCAACGTCGTCGGCGTCGCCCTCTTCGCCTACAAGGGCCTCTGGCTCACCGTCGTCCTCTATGCGGTGTTCGTCGCGATGTCGGTCGCCGGCTGGCAGTCCTTGCGGCGCCGGCTCGTCGCTGCGCCATGAATCGCGCCTTCGTCGTCGCCCTGCTCGGTGCCGAAAGCACCGGCAAGACGACGCTCGCCGGCGAGATCGCGGCGGCGCTCGCGGCACGCGGCCTATCTACCGAGGTCGTCGCCGAAGCGCTGCGCGAGTTCTGCATCGCCAGGCAGCGGACGCCGCGACGCAACGAGCAGCCAGACCTCGCCAGCGAGCAGACGCGCCGCATCGAAGCCGCCGCCGCCCGCGCGCAGGTCGTCGTCGCCGACACGACGGCGCTGATGATCGCCGTCTACAGCGACCTCGTCTTCGCCGATGCGAGCCTGTATGCGCTGGCGGAAGTCGAGCAGCGCCGCTGCGACCTGACGTTGCTCACCGGGCTCGACCTGCCCTGGCGCGCCGACGGCCTGCAGCGCGACGGCGCGCACGTGCGCGAGCCGGTCGATGCACTCGTCCGCGCCGCCCTGGCGCGTGCCGGCGCTGCCTTCGAGGCCGTGTCCGGCAGCGGACCGGCGCGCCTGGCCTCGGCGCTCGCGGCGATCGATGTCGCCCTGGCGACGCGGCGCTGACGCTCAGGCGGTGCCGCCCAACCGCATGATCACGACGATGAAGACGCCGAGGACGAGATTGACCGTCACTTCCCAGCGGATCGTCCCGATCGCGGCGGCGGCGGCGGGCCAGTCCTGCGCCGCCAGGGCCTGCGCGACCCGACCGAGCAGCACCAGGCGAACGTGCGCGAAGATCGCCAGCATGACGAAGAACAGCGCGGTCATCGTGTACCAGTCGAGCGGCATGTTGAAGCCGATCCCGGTCCGGGCCGCCTCGCGCCAGGCGACGCCGATCATGGCCGCGCCGCTCAGGAAGGCGACGACCGCGGCGATCGTGACCGCGTCGAAGAAGCGCCGCATCGCCGCGTGCATGAGGCGCATTCGCGCCGGCGGATCGAGCACCTCGGCTGCCGCCGGGCGAAGGCACGCCAGCATGAAGAACATGCCGCCGACCCAGACGATGATTGCGAGGAGGTGAACGGCCTTCAGGGATGCGTAGAGCACGGGCGGCCTCCGATCGGCGCGGCAGAGTTCGCGCATTGTGGTCCGGCGCGCCGTGCTGAATTGCCGCCGCCTATAAACCGAGGTATCGTCGCCCGCGACACCTTGCAGGAGGCCGCTCGAGGCGGATGACATGACGAAGCTGTGCTCAGTCTGCGGCACCGAAAACAGGGACGAAGCCCAGTTCTGCCGCTCCTGCGGCACGGCGTTCCCTCCCCCGCCCGCAGCGCCCAGCGAGGAAGACGCGCAACTCGCCACGGGCATCACCTGCGACGAATGCAACTTCCAGAACAAGCCGGGAGTCCGCTATTGCGCAAACTGCGGCGTGAGCCTGCTCGGCACGGTGATCGTGCCGCGTTCGCGCGCCGCAGTCCCGACCGACCCGTACGCAGGAACGAGCCCGCCGCCGATCAGCTATCCGTCGTTCGCTCCGGTCGCGCCGTATCCGCCGGCGCCGGCGCCGATGTATCCGCCGGTCGGAACGGGCGGCTACCCGCCGGCCGTCGCACCGGGATATCCGGCGAGCTATAACGATCCGCTTGCCGTCCCGGACGTATCGGACACCGGGGAGAGCTTCTCCGCGGCGCGCGTGCAGAGCGATAACGAGGAGCAGGAACGGATCGCGGCACCGGCCGCTTCGCTGTTCGACGCTCCGCCGGCAAAGTCGAGCCGCGCCCCGATCGTGATCGGCCTGGGCCTCGTCGTGTTGATCGCAGCCGCTGCCGGCGGATGGTGGTTCATGGGCTCTTCGGCCGGCAAGCGCGGCGAGGCCGCAGCCGCTTCGGCACCCGAGCTCGCCGCCCCGGCTTCGGCCCCGGCCGAACCGCCCGCGGCGACCGTCGCCGCACCCGCCGTCGCACCGGCGTCGGCGCCGGAGGTCGTCGCGGCACCGCCCGAGCCCGCCGTGCCGGCGCCGATGCCGGTCACGCCTGCGCCCGCGGAAACGCCGACGGCAGCGCTGCCGCCGGTCGTCGAACCGTCCGCGTCGGCCGACGAAGAAGCCAAGCGCATCGCGGCGCAGAAGAAGCAGCGCGAGAAAGCCGCTCGCGACAAGGCCGAGCGCGAAGCCAAGGCACTGGCCGAGCAACGCGAGAAAGCCGCCGCCGCGACCCGGGCCGATCAGGAAGCCGCGCGGCGCCGCGCCGAGGAGGCGCAGCGTGCCCGGCAGACCGTAGTGCAGCCGCCCGTTGCCGCCCCCGTGCCGACGCGACCGCGTGGCGTTCGCGAGATCTGCGCCGGCCGCGGCTTGATCGCCGAATCGATGTGCCAGTCGCGTGAATGCGGCGCGCCCGAGCATGCCAACGAGCCGATCTGCAAGCAGGTCAAGGAAGCCGAAGACCGCCACCGCAACTAACAGAAACGACGCGCCCGGGCCCAGGCCCGAAGCGCAGTCTTTCGTCGAGGAGAGCTCATGGCCACCGATCCGGCGCAAGCCGCCCTGCCCGCCGGAATGTCGGCGAACGCTTTCTCGAGCCTGTTCCAGGCGGTCAACGGCCTGCGCAACCGGCGCGCGGTCGCCGCGCTGATCGGCTGCACCGTGCTCGGCGTGCTCGTCGCCGGCCTGCTGATGGCGATGTCGGGAGCGCTCGGCTTCATCGCCACCCTGCTCGCGTTCCTCGTCTACGTTGTCGCCGTCGGCACCGGCGTCAACGCGGCCGGCCTGCTGCACATGGACAGCGCACGCGGCATCTCGCCGCGCAGCACCGTCGACGCGCTCGTCGCCGGGTTGATGTGCATTCCCAAGCTGATCGTCCTCGGCCTGGCGCTGCTCGCCGTCGAGATCGCCGTCTTCATCGTCCTGGCGATCGTCATCTTCATCTGCAAGATTCCCTTTCTCGGGCCCGTGCTCTTCGTCGTCGTCTTTCCGGCCTCGGTCATCGTCGCCGGGGTCACGGTGGTCGGACTCTTCCTGTGCCTGGTCCTTTCGCTGCCGGCGATCTGGATGGGCGCGACCATCACGCGCGCCCTCGCGCAGACGCTCGCCATCGCACGCAGCCGCCTGATCGAAGCGGTGCTCCTGCTCCTGTTCGTCGGCTTCCTCGCGTTCGCGGTCGGCATCGTCGTCTTCGGCGTCCTCCTTGCCGGCCTGTTGCCGACGCTCGGCATGTCGGCCTCGATCGTCGGATTCGGTGGCGGCATGGGCGGCCTCGGCGGGATGATGGGGATGATTCAGGGCGGCGGCGGCGGAGCGATGATCGCGGGCGCGATCGGCGGCCTGCTGCTGTGGGCCGTTGCCGCCTCACTCGTCGGCCAGGTCCACCTGCTGGGCTTGTGCCTGATCTATCTGCGCGTCACCGAAGGCCTCGACCTGAGCGCGACCGAGGCGGCGTTGCGGCAGACGCTCGATGAAGCGCGTCGCCGCACGGCCGAGTTCGGCGAGAAAGCGAAGAGCGCCGCGAACCGCGGCGCGGGCAGCGACTCCGCGATGGCGGCGAGCGGGGGTGGCGCGGCTGCAGCGGCGGGTGCGTCCGCGGCGGCGGCCGGTTTCTTCGAGCCGGCCGCCTCGGGCCAGCCGATGCAGGGAGCAGGGGCGGTTCCTCCGGCCTACACGCCGCCGGCCGCGCCGCACTTCGCCCCGGCGGCCACCTACATGCCGCCGGCCGCCGCGGCGGGCGCGTCGGTCGATCCCGATATCTCACTGCCTTTCGACGAGGGACCGGCGGCACCGCCTGCGTATGGCGTTCCGCCGGCCTACGTGCCGCCTCCTGTGCAACCCGCCGCCGCGGTGGCGCCGTCGGCTGCGGCGGCGACGACGTGCCCGCAGTGCCTGTCTCCCGTGACCGCCGAAGACGTCTTCTGCGGCGTCTGCGGGTATCGCCTGAAGTAGCGCGCAACGCCGGGCTCGCCCCCGACGTCGCCGTCCCTCCCGACCGGAATGAGCCCTGACGATTTCGCCGCCACCCGCGCCGCGCTCGTCGCCGCCCGGCGCGACGCACAGCGCATTGCCGAGTGCCCGGCTGCCTGGCGTCCCGCCGATCTGCCCGAGGCCTATCGGCTGCAGGCGGCGGTGGCCGGCGAGCTTGGTGCGATCGGCGGCTGGAAGGTTGGCGCGCTGACCGCCGAGCAGCGCCGCACGATGGGCGTCGCAGTCCCCGTGGGAGCGCCGCTGCCCCTCGCGACGATGCACGACGCGAGCAAGTTTGCAGCGCGCCTCTTCCTCGGCCGATTCATCGAGCCGCGGATCGAATGCGAGTTCGCGTTCCAGCTCGGCGCCGACTTGCCGGCTCGTCCCGCCCCGTACGCACGCGCCGAGGTGCAGGCTGCCGTCGCCGCGCTGCGCATCGCGATCGAGATTGTCGACCCACGCCTGCCGCGCGGCAGCGGCACGCTCGCCGAGATCGCGGACGGTTTCAACAACGGCGGCTTCGTCGCCGGCCCCTCGACGCTCGACTGGCAAGCGATCGCGTTCGCGACGACGCAGATCGTGCTTGTCCACGTCGACGCGAACGGCCGTTGCAGCGAGCTCGCGCGCGGCAACGGCGGCGCGATCCTCGACGGCAATCCGTTCGCCGCCGTCGTTCTCCTCGCCAACGCCCAGCCCGATGCCGCACGCGGCCTGCGCGCCGGCGACATCGTCACGACCGGGAGCTGCACCGGCGCGCCGCGCGTTCCCGGACCGGGCGACTACCGCGCCGACTTCGCCGGCATCGGCAGCATTGCGCTGTCGTTCGCCTAGCGACGCTCAGCTGACGCGCACGAGCGCGGCGCGGAACCGCCTCGCGTTCGCGACGTAGTTGGCGGCGCCGTCGCGCTGCCCTTCGATCTGCTCGGCCGTGAGCGCGCGCACGACGACTGCCGGACTCCCCATGATGAGCGAGCCGTCGGGAAAGCTCTTGCCTTCGGTGACGAGCGAACGGGCACCGACAAGGCAATCGCGGCCGATACGCGCGCCGTTCAGGATGACCGAGCCGATGCCGACGAGCGAGCCGTCGCCGATCGTGCAGCCGTGCAACATCACCTGGTGACCGATCGTCACGTCGTCGCCGATCGTCGTCGGCATGCCCTCGTCGGCGTGGATGACGCTGCCGTCCTGCACGTTCGAGCGCCGGCCGACGCGCAGCAGGTCCGTGTCGCCGCGCAGCACGGCGCCGAACCAGACGCTGGCGTCCTCGTCGAGTTCGACGTCGCCGAGCACGGTGGCACTGTCGGCCACCCAAGCGCTTGGATGCAGCCGGGGCATGCGGCCGTCGAGAAGATAGATCGCCATGTTCGGACATTCTACGAAGCAGCGTCCGGCGCGCTGTCATCGGTCGCCTGGACGAGATCGGGGCGCGGCATCGGTTTGCTCTGCGTCAAGCGCGCGCGTGCCGGTTCCGGTTCGCCGGCCGGCGCTCCCGTAGCATCATTGTCGGCGCGCCCTTCCGGTGTCGCCGAGCATGACTGCACGCCACACGAGCGGCGACGAAAGAGCTTCCATGGAACGCGACGATCTGCATGCGCTGCTCGGCACGATGGTCGAGCGCGGCGCCTCCGACCTGTACCTCACCAACGGCGCGCCGCCTCATGTGAGGGTCCAGGGTCGCTCCCTGCCGCTGCCCTCGCCGGTGCTGCAGTCGGGTCGCGCCGGCGCGCTCGCCTACGCGGCGATGAGCGCCCAGCAGATCGCCGATTTCGAGCGCACGCTGGAAAGCAACCTCGCCTACACAGTGCCCGAGATCGGGCGCTTCCGGATCAACGTCTATCGCCAGCGCGGCGAGACCGCGATGGTCGCGCGCCGCATCGAGTCGCGCATCGCCGGTTTCGACGAGCTCGGCCTGCCGGGCGTGGCGCGCGACCTCGCGATGCTGCCGCGCGGCCTGGTGCTCGTGGTCGGCGCCGCCGGCTCGGGCAAGAGCACGACGCTGGCGGCGATGATCGACTACCGGGCGCACCACAGCAACGGACACATCCTCTGCGTCGAAGACCCGATCGAGTTCCTGTTCAACCACGGCAGCTGCACCGTCGACCAACGCGAGGTCGGCATCGATACGCGAAGCTTCGCCGACGCGCTGCGCAACGCGATGCGCCAGGCCCCCGACATGATCATGATCGGCGAGATTCGCGATCGCGAGACCATGGAGCAGGCGATGGCCTACGCCGAAAGCGGGCAGCTGTGCGTGTCGACGATGCACGCGTCCAACGCCAGCCAGGCACTCAAGCGCGTCGTCAATTTCTTCCCCGGGCACATGCACCCGCAGTTGTTGATGGACCTGTCGCTCAACCTGCAGGGCGTGATCTCGCAGCGGCTCCTGCCCGGCCTGCGCGGCGCCCGCGTCCTCGCGGCCGAGACGCTGGTGCATACGGCCTACGTCGCCGACCTGATCCAGAAAGGTGCCATCGACGAGCTCAGGCCGGCCATCGAAAAGAGCGGTGAAGCGGGGATGCGAAGTTTCGACCAGGTGCTGCTCGAGCTCGCCCAGGCCGGAATGATCGATGCCGAAACGGCGCTCGCAAACGCCGACTCGCGCGCCAACCTCAGCGTGCGCATGCGCATCCGTTCGGCGCACGACCCGGTTTGAGTCGAGGCCTAGGCCGCACCCGTGAAATAGCGCTTCAGGCCAGCCAGGATCATCTCGACGGCGATGGCCGTCAGCACCAGGCCCATCAGCTTTTCCAGCGCCGAGACGACCGAATCGCCGAGCCAGCGGCGGATGCGGGCACAGCCGACGAGGACCAGACCGGACACGGCCATGGCGCATGCGAGCGCGCCGATCCAGGCGACGACGCGGTCGGGCTGGCGCGACGCGAGCAGCAGCACCGTCGCCATCGCCGAGGGGCCCGCGAGCAGCGGCACGGCAAGGGGAAAGATGAGCGGCTCCTTGCCCTCCGGAACGCCGTAGACGCCACCGCCCTGGCTGAAGATCATGCGGATCGCGACCATCAGCAGGATGACGCCGCCCGCCACCTCGAGGGACCGCTCGGACAGGTGCATGACGCGAAGAAATCCCTCGCCGAAGAACATGAAGAGGCACAGCACGGCGAAGGCGATCGCGACCTCGCGCAGCGCGACCCGGCGGCGCCGCGCCGCCGGAACACTGCGCATGACGGGGATGAAGATCGGCAGGCTGCCGAAGGGATCGAGGACGAGCAGGAGCAGGATGAACGCGGAGAGAAAGCTGTGCTCCATTCAGGACTGCCCGTTCGAGTTCTCGGCGATCCACTCGCCGTACGGCGTGGAGACGTGCGCGAAGGCGATCGCGTGGATCGCCGGCAGCTCGTACGAATGGAGCTCGCGGATCGCCGCCTCGACGGCAGCGTAGCGCGCAGCGGTCGTCTTCGCCAGGACGCGAAACTCCGGGTCGCGGCGCAGCTCGCCTTTCCAGGCATAGACGCTCTCGATCGCACCGATCTGCACGCAGGCGGCGAGGCGGCGGGCGACGAGCGCCTCGGCGATTCGCATCGCCTCGTCGCGCGTCGCGACGGTCGTGACGACGGCGATCGGCGTGCGCTCGGCGGTCGGCTCGGTCATCGGCACGCCTTCGGCCTCAACGCGGCGGAACGCGCGCAGCGAGCGGCTGCGGCACGAACTCCGGCTTGAAGCGACACCCCTGCGTCGGCTCGAACACCGGCTCGAGCGCCGCACATCGTGCCGCGATCCCTTGCGCCGTCGGCCGGACGCCCTGCTCGACCCAATCGAGCAGCGAGCGGATCGCGGCGACGTATTCGGCGTCGGCGAGGTAGCTGTGCGAATGATCGTCGCCGTAGACCTGGACCAGCCGCTCGGCACTGCCGCCGCGCGCCATCGTGTCGCGAAAGGTCGATTCGAGCTCGACGAAAGCGGTCGGATCGTCGATCGCGTGCAGCGTCAGCACCGGAACGACGATCCGGCCCTGCAGGCCGGCGTCGGCGGCGAACGCGGCCTGCGCCGCCGGGTCGGCCGCATAGCGCGCGACCTTCGCGTTCAGCGCCTCGTCGTCGGGCGAGCCGCGGTAGCGAACGCCGACGTTGCCGAACGCGTTGCGGCCGCCGAGACGAACGAACGCGATGTCCTGGAAGTCCCACGTCGCCCAGTCGAGATGGCTGATCAGCGTCCGCTCGGGGATTCGCACGACCCGCGTGATCGTCTCGAGGTTGCGCTGCTGCGCCGCGCTGCGCGCCTCGGGCCTGGCGCGAACGCCGGTGCATTCGTCGACCTGCGCCGCCAGCTGCGCGCGCGTCAGCTTGGCGTCGAGAGGCAAGCCTTGCCAGAGCGGGTACTGCGCTTCGTCCGGCAGCGGGTGGTTGGCGCAGACCGCCTCGTAGACGACGCGCAGGTCGAGCCTGAAGTCGTACGACGCGGTGCCGCCGCCGAGGACTCCCGAGGTCAGCAGGACGCCGTCGTAGGGACGCTTGCCGCCGTTGCCGGCACCGTCGCCGTAGAGCTCGGCCGCTTTCGCAGCGACGCCGGCGCCCCACGACTGGCCGTGCAGGACAGTCCGTCGCGGCGCGCCGAACTCGGCGACGAAGAGGTGGCGGACGCGCTCCGTGTCTTCGGCCGCCGAGGTCACGGCGACGCCGCCCTGCCGGTATCCCGAGCCGGCATAGGCGAAGCCGGCCCGGCTCCAGATCGACCAGCGTTGCAGGTCTTCGGCGGCGCGTCCGGCCTTTGGCGTGCCGAGCTCCGGACCGCCGTGCGCGTGGACGACCAGCGTCCCGTTCCAGGCGGGCGGAACGACGAGCCAGTAGTAGGCGCCTTCGCTATCGCGACCCGTGACGCAGCGGCTGCCGGCGGCGACCCCCTGCGGGCAAGGGCTGGCGGCGCGGCTCGCCGCCGCGGTCTGCGCAAGCAACGCGGGCGTCGCCAGGGCGGCAACGATCGCGACGATGACAGCGACCGTGCGGCCACCGCGCGGGTCGGTCACCCAGGCGAGTGAACTGCGCATCGCTCGACCCTAGGACGCCTCGCGCTGCAGCAGCGCCTTTCGGCGTTCAAGGCTTTCCGCTCGCCACAGCTTTTTGCTGTCGTAGTACTCGTCGAAGGCAACGGCGCCCGGCGGCAGCACGACCCACGGCTGCTTCGAGCGCGTGTAGATGTGGATGTCGGGCGGCAGTCGATCCGGCTCGTCGAGCGTGCCGACGCGGACGAAGCGCACGGCGTCGCCGCCGCCGCCATAGTTGCTCCAGACGGCGATGCGGCAAGCCGGGCAGCGCGCAATCTTCTGTCCGGCGCCGCTCTGCGACGGCGTCACGACGATCTCGGGCTCGCCCGCGAGGACGACGACACGGTCGGCCTCGATCAGGGCGTTGAGAGCGAACGACGCGCCCGTCTCGCGCTGACACCAGCGGCAGTGGCAGCAGTGGACGACCAGCGGCGGGCTCGTCATCCGATAGCGAACCGCGCGGCAGGTGCAGCCGCCCTCGAAGGAGAGGCCTTGTGGATCTTCCGTCATGATCGTCCAGTGTAGACAGGGCGCCGGCCCGCTTTTAGGTTCTGCGACATATGAATCACCCTCGCGTGAGGCTCCAGAGAGGGCGCAATCTAGGCGCAAAGCGCAACCGGGGTGGGTGCCCCGGCGAGTATTTGCAACGACGAGTGCACCCTCTCTGGAGCCTCACCCTTCGGGCCGGGTCGGCGAAGGACGCGTTGCGTCGTTGCGCCCTTGCCCGGGGTCCCACCCCGGGCAGCGGCCCGCGCCTGGCACTGCGCCCTTCGCCGACCCGGCGCGAGGGCGATTCATATGTCAACAGACCCTAGTCAGGGATGTCGGCGCGGCTCCTCGCGCCGCTCCCCGTACCAGAGCTCCATGCCCTGCCGTCGCTTCACCCCCTTCGTGCCGCGCAGCGCCAGGCGGCCCATCAGCGCCAGCACCTCGAGTCCCGAGTGGGTACGGAGCTTTCGCCCCGAGGTGACGACCGCCTCGCGCAGGATCACGAACCGGCCCTGGCGCTTCAGGGCCCGGCTCATCACGAGCTCCTCGGCGCCGAAGAACGCTTCGTCGAAGCCGCCCACCGCAGCGAAGGCGTCGCGCGTGCAGAACAGGAAGCAGCCGGCCGCCAGGCGGGCGACGCGGAACATCCAGACAATGATCGGCAAGAGCCAGCGCGCGTACGCCGGTATGTCGCCCTCGAAGGCGACGGCGGCGCCGCCGCCGACCGCGCCGCCGCGCATCGCGGCGACGGCAGCGCGGACGACGCCCTCGCTCACGATCGTGTCGGCGTCGACGAAGACGAAGAGCTCGCCCGTGGCGACCCCGGCACCGCCGTTGCGGGTTGCCGCGATCTGCCGGCGCATCGCGCTGACGACGCGGGCGCCGTGCTCCTGGGCGACGCGTACGGTCGCGTCGGCCGAGGCGTCGTCGGCGACGATCACCTCGTACGGCTCGCCGAGCGCGCGGCCGGCCGCGTGCAACGAGTCGAGCGTCGCGCCGAGAAGCAGCTCCTCGTTGTAGGCCGGGACGATGAACGAGATCACGAACGGACGCGGCAGCTAGCTCGCCGAGGGAACGCGCCCTTCGCTGCCGTCGTCGCCGGCCGGTTCCTTCGACACGACCGCATGGACGACGCGCTGTGGAAACGGGATCTCGACCCCTTCGGCGTTCAGCACGTCGAGGACGGCGAGGTTGACGTCGGACTTCACATTGCCCTGGCCGTTCTCGGAATCGCGAATCCAGAAGTTGATGTTCAGGTCCATGCCGTCGGCGGAGAACGCGGCCAGCTGCACCGACGGCGCAGGCTCCGGGACGACGCGCGGCACGGCGCGGATCGTCGCTTCGAGCTTGGGCTGCACGGCGCGCACGTCGGTGCCGTAGGCGACCTGCACCGCCGTCTGCACGAGGACGCGCGGGTCGGCGAGCGACAGGTTCTCGACCCGCGTCGTGATCAGCGTCTCGTTCGGGACGATCGCCTCCCGTCCGCCGAGCGAGCGGATCACGGTGTAGCGGGTGCGGATGTCGGTGATGCGGCCTTCGAAGTTGTCGACCCTGACCATGTCGCCGATCCGTATGCTGCGCTCGGCCAGGATGACGAAGCCGCTGATGTAGTTGGCGGCGATCTTCTGCAGGCCGAAGCCCAGGCCGACGCCGACGGCGCCGCCGATCACCGAAAGAGCCGTCAGGTCGATGCCGACCGAAGACAGCGCGAGCAGCAGCCCGACGAACAGGAGGACGGCGCGGACCAGCGTCGCCGCGATCTTGCGGATCGACAGGTCCTGCCCGGTCGCGCCCGACAGGAGCTTGCGCTCGAGCGCTCCCGAGATCCACAGCGCCAGCACGAGGACGACGCCGGCGGTGATCGTCCCTTCGACGATGTTGCGCAGCGTCATCTGCGAGTTGCCGAACTTCCAGTGCACGTCGTCCATCGCGTCGAGCACCATCGGCGCGACGCCGGTGACCCACAGGACGACGCCGATCCATGCGAGCCAGGAGATGCTGCGCTCGACCGTGCGGACCCAGGCGACGTTCGGGAAGGTCCGGCTCAGCACGCGAACGCTGAGCCGGATGACGACGAGCGAGACGAGGATCGGAATGGCGACGCGAAAGACCGCCGGCTTGATCGTCGCTTCGAGCGTCACGCTCGCGGCGTAGGCGAACAGCAAGGCGATCACCGGAAAGAGCACGCCGTCGACGATGCCGCGGCCGAACCACACGGAGTCGGCCGGCGCCGTGCGGCCGCGCATCAGGCGCACGACGGCCCAGGCGCCGAGCAGGCACGCCGCGAGGACGGCGAGCTCGGCGGCGGCGCCGGGCTGGGTCAGGTCGCGGACGAGCTGGTCGAGCTCGTGAACGTCGAAGCGACGGATCATCGGCCGCGCCCTCCGCGGCCGACGAACGCCGCGCGCTCAGCCGCGCCGCGCATCACACGCCCGCCAGCACGCGCAGGTGCGCGGCGACGCTGCGCGCGAGGGCGCTGAGGTTGTAGCCGCCTTCCAGGCACGAGACGATGCGGCCGCCCGCGTGCTTGTCGGCGACGGACTTGACGCGCTCGGTGATCCAGGCGTAGTCGGCTTCGACGAGCCCGAGCTGGCCGAGATCGTCTTCGCGGTGCGCGTCGAATCCTGCGGAGATGAAGATCATCTCGGGGCGGAACGCCTCGAGCCGCTCCATCCAGTTCTCCTCGATCAGCTGGCGGACCTGGGCGCCGCGCGAGTACGGCGGCACCGGAACGTTGATCATGTTCGTGCCCTTGGGCACGGCGCCGCTGAACGGATAGAGCGGGTGCTGGAAGATGCTCACCATGAGGACCCGCTCGTCGCCGGCGACGATGTCCTCGGTACCGTTGCCGTGATGGACGTCGAAATCGACGATCGCCACGCGCTTCAGGCCGCGCACGTCGAGCGCGTGCCGTGCCGCGATGCAGACGCTGTTGAGGAAGCAAAAGCCCATGGCCTGGTCGCGCGTCGCGTGATGGCCCGGCGGCCGCACCGAGCAGAAGGCGTTGGCGACGCTTCCGTCGAGAACGGCGTCGGTGGCGGCGACCGCGGCTCCGGCGGCGCGCATGACGGCCGCCCGCGTGCCGGGGCCGGCGATGGTGTCGGCGTCGATGGCACGACGCCGGCCTTCGGTTTCGATTCCGTCCAGCACCTCGCGCAGCTCACCCACG
>DATMGW010000442.1:0-5639 GCA_035555295.1 Caldimonas sp. | reverse complement strand
ATCGGCGGCATCGCGCTGGCGATTCCCGAGCGCCCGTACAGCGTCGCCAGGCCGTTCAGGAGCCACGGCACGCCGATCGAAGGAAAGTCGGTCGGAATCACGCCCCGGGCCCTCTGCGCCAGCGCCTTGACGGCACCGGCGGCGTCGCGGATCGCGCGCAGGCGCTTCACCGGGTTCGCGATCTGCGTGTTCAGGTTGACCAGCGTCAGCGTGGCCTGCGTCGTGTACTCGGTATCGCCGGCGGCGCGCAGCGAGATCGGCATGGCGGCGATCAACGGCTTCTTCGGGATGCCTCCGTGCTTCGCCAGGTAGCGCCGCAGCACGCCGCTGCATAGTGCCAGCACGATGTCGTTGAGCTTGGCCTCGTGCTCCGCAGCGAGCCGCTTGAGCGTGTCGAGCGGAATCGATAGCGCGGCGAAGCCTCGCTCGCCTGTGATCTGTACGTTCAGCGGCGTCTTCGGGCCGAAGGAGAAGTTCTGCCCGAGCCGGCCCTTGCTCGATGCGGGCGCGCCTTTGTACATGCCGGCGAGCGTCTTCACGACGTCGGGCAGGTGGCGCACCAGCTTGATGTATTGGCCGGCGTCGTGCTTGAGCGCGGCGGCGGCGAGCTCGGCCATTCCCGGGTGCTCGCCGTGCGGCGCCCGGCCGCGAGGGATGCGCTTCGGCCGCGGTGTCAAGTCGAACAAGGCACTGGCCAGCATGACGCCGGCCTGGCCGTCGAGCACCGCGTGGTGCGCCTTGATGTAGTAGCCGACCTGACCCGTCTGCAAGCCGTCGATGACGTAGACGCGCCAGAGCGGGCGGCTGCGGTCGAGCAACTCCGAATGCAGGCGGCCCGCGCAGTCCTCGAGCTGCGCCTGCGTGCCCGGGCGGGGCAGGGTCAGGCGCCGGACGTGGTAGTTGAGATCGACGTCGTCATCGTCGACCCAGACCGGGTTGGCGAACTGGAACGGCATCGCCGCGAGCTTGCGCGTGAAGATCGGGGCCAGGTGCAGCCGCTTGGCCATCCCTCTTTGGACGTCGGCGTGAAGATCGCCGCGGTATCCCGCGGGCAGGTCGAACCGGTGCAGCGATGCCACGTGCATCGGCGTCTCGGGCGTTTCCAGGTAGAGGAAGGCGCCATCCACTCCACTCAAGGCTTTCATGTGCGCTTCATACCTTCTCGGCGCGCCGGGACCTTGCGCTAGATCATTCCGAGGTGTCCGGAGACGGACGCGCGCGCAGTGCGCGGTCGCAGAATCGAGTCGCTTCGATCTACGAGACCCGATCATGTCCACTGCGCGATCCACTGCACCACTCACGGCGCTGATCACCGGCGCATCGTCCGGCATCGGCGAGGCCTTGGCACGATGCTTCGCCCGCGAGGGATACCGGCTCGTGCTGGTGGCACGCCGCGAGGGCGCATTGCACGCCCTGGCCGAGGCGCTGCACGCCGAGCACGGCATCCACGTCGACGTGTTTCCGGCCGACCTGACCCGGCGCGGCGCCGCGGCTGCGCTGGCGACAGCCCTGCGGCGCAAGCGCCGGCCCGTCGACGTCCTCGTCAACAACGCCGGCGTGCTCGAGCAAGGCGCATTCAGCAACATCGCCGCCGAGCGGCACCAGGAACTGATCGATCTGAACGTCTCGGGCCTGACCGCGATGCTGTCGGCGTTCGTTCCGCCGATGGTGGCTCGCGGCAGCGGGCGCATCCTCAACGTCGCCTCGATGGCCTCGTTCCAGCCGGTGCCCGGCCTGGCGACGTACGCAGCGACCAAGGCCTACGTGCTCTCGCTGACCGAGTCGCTGGCCGAGGAACTGCGCGACAGCGGCGTCAGCGTCACCGCGCTGTGCCCGGGGATCACCGCCACCGCGATGATGAGCAAGGCCGCGGCGCATAACGCCAAGCTCTCGACGCTGCCGGACTTCCTGGTCGGCGACGCCGACGCCGTGGCCGCCGAGGGCTATCGGGCCTGCCTCGCCGGCGAGGTGATCGCGGTTCCCGGCGTCGTCAACCAGGCGGCTGCGCTGGCTGCAGGCGCGACGCCCAAGTGGCTGCTGCGGCGCATCGCCGGCGCGGTCGGCCGCTCCGTCATCTGAAGCCGCAATTGCGCCGTACGCGTTCGTGCCGGCCACCGGAGGATCGAAGATGCGCTACGTGTTCATCGTGCTCTCGATGACGTTCGGGTTGATGACTTCGGTGGCGGCGCAATTGAGCGTCGGCATCGGGCTTCCAGGCGTGAGCATCGGGATCAATGTGCCGATATTCCCCGAGCTCGTGCGCGTGCCCGGCTACCCCGTTTACTACGCTCCGGGACTTCAGTCGAACTTCTTCTTCTACGACGGCATGTACTGGGTCTACCGGGGCGACAACTGGTACGCGAGCTCCTGGTACAACGGGCCGTGGAGCCTGGTGGAACCGGAGGCGGTGCCAGTCTTCGTCCTTCGCATCCCCGTGCGGTACTACCGTCGCCCGCCGACGTACTTCCGCGGCTGGCAGGCCGATGCGCCACCGCGCTGGGGCGAGCACTGGGGCAATGCGTGGCAGGAGCATCGACGCGGATGGGACCGATGGGACCGCCGTTCCGCGCCGCCGCCTGCGCCGTTGCCCGTCTACCAACGCAAGTATCCGGCCGATCGTTATCCGCAGGCGCAGCAGCAGCAGGCGCTGCGCAGTCAGAACTACCACTATGAGCCGCGTGACGCGATGGTCCGCCAGCACTTGCAGGCGCAGGCGCCTCAGCAGGCGCAGCCGCCGGCGCAGCGGCCGCCGCAACTCCCTGCGCACGTCGAGCGCCCGAACCCCCCGCCGCCGCCGCCGCGCGGCGAGC
This sequence comes from Caldimonas sp., assembly GCA_035555295.1. GTDB lineage: Bacteria > Pseudomonadota > Gammaproteobacteria > Burkholderiales > Burkholderiaceae_C > Schlegelella_A. The sequence goes on along the minus strand of DATMGW010000442.1, from coordinate 2,829 downwards.
CGATACGCAGGCCGGAACCCGTCCAGGCCACCCCGCCACCGCGAGCCCCGGCGCCCCCGGATCAGAGGAAGCATCCGCTGCCGGTAGTCGCGCCGCGGGAACAACCGCACCCGGCCGCCGCGGCGGCTACCCCTCAACCGCCCGCAGCGGCAGCTCAGGAGCACCGGAACGACGCTGCAAGGCCGGCCACGCATGAGCAACAGCCCCCAGCTGCAAGGAAGCCGAGCCCGATGCCTGACAAGGCGGCACCCCCACAACAGAAGCACGAGCAAGGGCAGGGCAAGGGCCACGAGAGCGGCGACGAACCCGGCCAGGAACGCAAGAAGTAGCGTCAGCCCATGGCGGCACGGCCGGTCGGCCGGGCCCCGTTCGACCGGAAAGTCGAATTCGCACGTCCGACGCGCTCTCGATCCAGGCGATCCGTACAGGGCGTGCACTACCATGCGTCGATGTCCGGATCGTCCACCAAGGGTTCCATGCGCTTCAGCGCCTTCATTGAAAGCGAGCTCGACGCGATCGTCGCCGAATGGGGCACCTTTGCCAAAACGATGCTTCCCTCGGCCAAGACGATGTCCGATCTGGCGCTGCGCAACCACGGTCGCGACATCCTCCAGGCCATCGCCAAGGACATGGAGACGAGCCAGTCGGAAGACCATCGATCTGCGAAGTCGAAGGGCGCCGAGCCTGTTTTGGGCGCGCCGGAGACCGCCGCGGCCACGCATGGGGTCCTGCGACAGTTGGCCGGCTTCGACCTGTTGCAGCTGGTCGGTGAGTTCCGGGCGATGCGGGCGAGCGTCCTGGCGCTATGGCGGCGTCGCCAGGGCGACGATCAGGGGGCGCAAGCGATCGAGGAGATCGCCCGCTTCAACGAAGGCATCGACCAGGCACTCGCCGAATCGGTCGAGCGATATTCCGCCGGCGTCGAAGCGTCCCGCGACATGTTCCTGGCGGTGCTGGGACACGACCTGCGCGGCCCGCTGTCCGGCATCAACATGTCGAACAAGGTGCTAGCGATGCCGGGGCTCTCCGAGGAGGCCAGGCAGAAAGCCGGCCTGCGGATCGGCCGCGCGTCGCAGGCGATGAATCACCTGATCACGGATCTCCTCGAGTTCACCCGCACCCGGCTCGGCTCCGGAATCCCGATCGAGCGGTTGGCGTGCGACGTCGGCAAGGTCTGCGAGGAGGCGCTCGACGCGGTGCGTTCGAGCCATCCCGAGCGGGAATTCGTGAAGCAATTCGCGGGTCGTCTGGATGCCCTGGCGGACGCGCCGCGTCTGCATCAGGCGCTGTCGAACCTGCTCATCAACGCCGTCCAGCACGGGGATCGAAACTCACCCGTCTTCCTCGGCGCCACCGGTGACGATCGCCGCGTCGTGTTGAAGATCTCCAACTCGGGCAAGCCCATTGCTGCCAGCGCCCTGCAAATCATCTTCGAGCCGCTGGTCCAGGCGCCCAACGCGACCGAGGAACCGCACGAGCGCTCCAAGACCAGTCTGGGACTGGGCCTGTTCATCGTTCGCGAAATCGTGCGCGGCCACGGAGGCGAGGTCACCGTGCAGTCGTCAGCCGAAGCCGGGACGACGTTCACGATCGCGTTGCCGCGCAAGACAAGCGCTGCAACGGGGAACTAGCTTAGCTAGCTTCCCCGACGGTGGGCGTCGTTCAGAGTCCTCCTCGGATCGAAGACATCCAGAGATCTCGACGCGATCAAGGCGACTGCACGTTCAACAGTGCCCAGGGAGCGGCGAGCGGCGTGGTGGGAACCAGGATGTCGCCGCTGGTGATGTTGCCGAGCACCGTGTAGCGGCCCTGCGGCGCATGCAGCGACATCGACGGCCCTTTCGGGCCGACGATGCGATTGCCGCCGACGACCAGCGTCTGCGCGGTCAGGAAGATGTCGGCGATCGTGGCGTTGCCGAGAGCGTTCGCCGACGCCGTGCGCAGACTCTGGTTGTTGCTGAAGTCGCAGATCGGCACGGCGACGATGGCAACGACGAACGTGCCGCCGCGTGCCGTGATCTGGTTGCCGCGGACGCTGACGCGCGTGCCGATGATGGCCGCCGCGGTCAGCGTCGGGGCGACGCCGGCCTTGGCTTTCGCGGTCTTCCTGTTGCCGACGGCGAAGCGCTGCAGCGCTTGCGGCAGCGTCGTGGCCGTCGCGCGACTCGCCGGCTTGCTCGCGCCGCCGAGGATCTGCGTCTCGGCGCCGCCAACGAGCAGCGCCTGCGTGCCGAAGATGAGAATGCCGAACCAGATCGACGCGTCCGCCGGTGCCCTCGCGCTGTCGCGGCGGATGCGGTTGTCGTCGACGATCACGTCGCCGATCGGCGCCAGGGCTAGGATGCCCGCCGCCGTCCCGGAAAAGAGTCCGGACGGGCCGATGTCGGCGAGCTCGTTGCCGGCGATGCGGATGCCGTCGCTGCCCTCGACGCGCACCCCCGAGCTGGTCAGGTTGGGCGATGTCGCGACCAGGCCGACGCGGATGACCGAGTTGCCGGCGATCGACACCGCGCGCGCTCCGCTGACGCCGATGCCTGCCAATGTCGTCAGTCCGGTGTTCTTCGGATCGACGTCGATGTCGGAGATCTGGTTGTTCTCGATCGACACCACGAGCCCACCCGTGCCGTCGACGACGTTGACCCCGCTGCCGCAGTGGTCGATCTGGTTCTGCTTGACCTGCAGCTTGCCGAGCGTGCTCTGCACGACGATGCCGCCGCCGCCGAAGCCGCTGACGCGGTTGCCGACGACGTGGGCTTCGCCCGGCGTCTTCACGTCGCCTTGTTGCGTCATCAGGATGATGCCGTCGCTGGTATTGCTCGCGCCGCCGGC
>DATMGW010000441.1:0-5728 GCA_035555295.1 Caldimonas sp. | reverse complement strand
GTGCAATAGGCCTCGATCATCGCGGCGCCAATCCAGGTACCCGGCTCGCCCTCGCGCGCCGCCGTCGCGCAGGCGGCGATGACGCTGCGAAAGTCGCTGTCGATGCGTATCTCGCAGCTCGGCGCAGAGACGAAGCGGCGCAACGTCTTGCGCAGCGACCGCGCGAGCTTGAACTCGGCCGGCAGCAGCACCATGCGCGGGTCGGGTGACCACCACAGAATCGGCTGGCCCTCGCTGTACCAGGGAAAGATGCCTTTCGCGTAGGCTTCTGCGAGGCGCTTCGGGCCGAGGTCGCTGCCGGCGGCGACGAGGCCGGGCGCCTCGCTCGTCGTGCCGAGTGCGAACCGCGCGTCGGGCAGCGGATCGTCGGCGCCGCGCAGCCAGCGGATCACGCCTAGCGCCGTCAGTGCATGCCGCTCACGCGGTCGCCGCGGCGGGCTTCTTCTGCTTCAGCGCGACGCCGTTGCGCACCGCCACGACCTCGGCGAGGATCGAAACGGCGATCTCGGCCGGTGTACGGCTGCCGATGTCGAGGCCGATCGGACCGTGCAGCCGCGCGATCTCGGCCGCGCTCAGGTCGAAAAGCGCCAGGCGTTCCTTGCGCTTGGCAGTGTTGCCGCGCGAACCGAGCGCGCCGACATAGAAGGCCGGCGACTTCAGCGCTTCGAGGAGAACCATGTCGTCGAGCTTCGGGTCATGCGTGACGGCGACGACGGCACTGTGTGGATCGAGCTGCAGCTCGATCGCGAGGTCGTCGGGCATCGCCTTGCTGAAGGTCGTTCCCGGCACGTCCCAGGTCAGGTGGTATTCCTCGCGCGGGTCGCAGACGATGACCTCGAAGTCGAGGCTGAGGGCCATCTGCGCCAGCGCCCGCGACAGCTGCCCGGCGCCGATGACGAGCATGCGCCAGCGCGGGCCGTAGAGCGCGCGCAGCTGCCTGCCGTCGAACGAGAAGGCCTCGCCGCGCGTTGCCGCCTCGACGCGTACCTGCCCGCTGCCCAGATCGAGGACCCGAGCGACCAGCTGGTGCTGCGTCGTGCGCTCGAGCACCTCGTCGATCCAGCGCGTCTCGAGGAGCGGCTCTTGGACGAGACGCAGGTTGCCGCCGCAGGGCAGGCCGAAGCGCGCCGCTTCCTCTTTCGTCACCCCGTAGGCGATGAGCGAGGGCGTGCTGACGCGCTCGCCGTTGCGGACCCGGTCGATCAGGTCGTCTTCGACACAGCCGCCCGAAACCGAGCCGACGACGAGGCCGTCGTCGCGCATCGCGAGCAACGCGCCGGGCGGGCGCGGTGCCGAGCCCCAGGTCTCGAGCACCGTGACGAGCCAGACGCCGTGGCCGTCGCGGCGCCAGTCGCGCGCCTGGCCGAGTACTTGAAGGTCAAGGCTGTCCATCGGCGGCTATGGTAGCGCCGCCCATGAAAATGGCCCGCGCTGCGGGCCCATGTCGTCACCCGGGCCGGATCTAGATCTTTCCCATGACCAGCAGGACGACGACGATGAGGAGCACGAGGCCCAGCCCGCCGCTCGGCCCGTAGCCCCAGCCGGTGCTGTAGCCCCAGCTCGGCAGGGCGCCCACCAGAAGCAGGACCAACACGATCAACAGAATGGTTCCGAGTGTCATCACGCTCTCCTCGTTGTCTCGATGCCCGCGATTGCGGAATTCGTGGCGACAAGCGTAGGCCGTGGCGCGTCTGGGCGTCGCGGGCAAGGAGAGCGAGTTGTTGTCGGAGCGGAAGCGGTCGCTACGGCCTCCGCCGTCCTACACGGGCGCCAGGGGAGCCTTCGGGCCAGTGCGCGAGGACCGCATTTTCAGAAGGCACCTTACTGCATGAACCAGCCGTGGCTCACGACCAGCGACTGGCCGGTGAGCGCGTTGCTCGGAAAGCTCGCGAACAGGAGCGCCACTTCGGCGACGTCGGCGACCGTCGTGAACTCCCCGTCGACGGTCTCCTTGAGCATCACCTTCTTGATGATGTCGTCTTCGCTCATGCCGAGCGCCTTCGCCTGCTCGGGGATCTGCTTGTCGACCAGCGGCGTGCGCACGAAGCCCGGGCAGATCACGTTCGCGCGCACCTTGTACTTGGCGCCTTCCTTGGCGATGACCTTGGCCAGGCCGATCAGGCCGTGCTTGGCCGCGACGTAGGGCGCCTTCAGCATCGACGCTTCCTTGGAGTGCACCGATCCCATGTAGATGATCGAGCCGCCGCGGCCCGAGGCATACATGTGCGGCAGGCAGGCCTTGGTCGTCAGGAAGGCGCCGTCGAGGTGGATGGCAATCATTTTCTTCCACTCGGCGAAGGGAAACTCCTCGAGCGGATGGACGATCTGGATGCCGGCGTTGCTGACCAGGATGTCGACGCCGCCCCAGGCCTGCACGACCGCGGCGACGGCGGCATTGACCTGCGCCTCGTCGGTGACGTCGGCGGCGATGGCCATCGCGCTGGCGCCACTCGCCTTCAGCTCGTCGGCCGCGGCCTGCGCGGCCGCCATGTTCATGTCGGCGATGGCGACTTTCGCGCCCTCGCGGGCGTAGGTGGCGGCGATCTCCTTGCCGATTCCACTGGCGGCCCCGGTGACGATGGCGATCTTGTCGACTAGCTTGCTGCTCATGTGGCGAGGGTCCTGGAAGTGGAGGTGGGGGTGACGGCCTTTTCGCCCTTCTGCTTCGATGTGAAGTCGAAGACGTGGACGCCGTGCGAAGGAAGCTCGCGACGCCGCCAGCGAGGGTCGCCGAGCGACGCCTGGGTGTCGGCCATTCCGGCCGACCAGTGCTCGAGCATCGAGGCGCGCGAGAACTCGTAGTCCTTAGACTGGCTCTCGTAGTGCTTGCTGCGATAGATGAGGTGAACGACCGTGACGGCGGCTTCGGCCGGCAACGCGGCCAGGGCCCTGGCGTCGGGGTCGTCGCGCAGGCTGGCGGGCAGCCTGGCGACGAGCCGCTTGGCCGCCTGAAGCGTTGCCTGGCGCCGCAGCTCGAAGGTCGTATTCAGGCGCGTCCGGCTGGAATAGCGGATGTCCTTCTCGCGCTCGCTCGCTTCGCCCAGGTTGCTCGGCATCTCGCCGCGCGCCGCGAACAGGTCGACCTGGAAGACCAGGCGCGGCTTGCCGCGGCCCGCCTGGTCGAGGACGTATTGCAGCGGCGTGTTCGAGACGAGGCCGCCGTCCCAGTAGTACTCGCCGTCGATCTCGATCGGCGGAAAGCCCGGCGGCAGGGCGCCGCTGGCCATGATGTGGCGGGCGTCGATGTGGCCGGGATGCGCGGTGTCGAAGTACTTGAAGTTGCCTTGCCGGACGTTGACGGCGCCGACCGAGAGGCGCACCTTGCCCGAATTGAGCAGGTCGAAGTCGATCAGGCGCTCGAGCGTTCTCTTCAACGGCTCGGTGTCGTAGTAGCTGATGGCGGCCAGCGTTCCCGGTGGCTGGAAGGGCGCCGCCGGTACGCGCGGCGAGAAGAAGCCGGAAACACCGAAGAGCATGGCGATGGTCGCGTTCGTCTCGTTGACCGCATCGCGGGCGCCGTTTACGGCGTGCAGCTCGGCCGGCAGCGGCGGCGGCGCGAACGGGAAGGACGACACGCCCTCCCAGAACTCGCGCAGGCGCTCGACGCGCCGCTCGGGAACGTTGCCGGCCATCAGGGCGGCGTTGATCGCGCCGATCGAGATGCCAGCGAACCAGTGTGGGGTTTGCCGCATCGCCGCGAGCGTCTCGAAGACGCCGGCCTGGTAGGCGCCGAGCGCGCCGCCCCCTTGCAGGACGAGGATGCATTCCTCCACCGCGGTCGCGCCGCTGCTGCTCTTGCGCGCGGGAGCGGCCGGCGCGGCGGCGCCGCTGCGGCTACGGGCTCGGGTCGCGCTCAATGGCGCCAGCTGTCGTCGGTACGGTCGAGGCGGCGCAGCAGCCCCGGCCACGTGAGCGACGAGCCGGACCCTATCGTCGCGGCGCGCGCCGCCTGGGCGGCGCCGGCGATGATCCGCGGATCGACCTCGATCAGCTCGCCTTCAGCGAGCGTTCCGCCGGCCTGGGCGCGGATCTGGATCGCACACGTTGCCTCGAAGAAGTACATCGCTTCGAAGGCGGCGCCGACGGTCACGCCGACCGTCAGCAGGCCGTGATTGCGCAGCATCAGGAAGGTCTTGTCGCCCAGGTCGGCGACGAGGCGCGGCTTTTCCTCGTCGCGCAAGGCGACGCCTTCGTAGTCGTGATACGCCAGACTGGAGAGGACGAAGATCGAATGCTGCGAGATCGGCAGCACGCCTCGTTTCTGCGCCGCGACGGCGACGCCGTTGAGCGTGTGCGTGTGCATGACGCACTGAATGTCGTGGCGCGCCGAATGGACGGCGCTGTGAATGACGAAGCCGGCCGGGTTGATCGGAAAGGGCGTGTCCTGCAGCACCTTGCCGCCGATGTCGATCTTGACCAGGCTGGAGGCCGTGATCTCGTCGAACATCAGGCCGTAGGGATTGATCAGGTAGTGCTCGGTGCCCGGAATCTTCGCCGTGATGTGCGTGAAGACGAGGTCGTCCCAGTGGAACATCGCGACCAGGCGATAGGCGGCAGCCAGGTCGAGTCGGGTTTGCCACTCCTCGGCCGAGACGCGGCCTTCGAGGCTCGTGATCATGCGCGAGAGTTCGGTCGGGGCGTTCATCGCGGGCTCCTTTCGGGTCGGAACCGAAAGTATCGCCGAGCCCGGCGGCACCCGCCGCGCCGCTCTTGGCCTCAGAGGATCGGATCGAGCGTCGCGCGCCAGACTTCCGCCAACTTGATGTAGCCGCCGCGCGTCGGATGGATCTCGTTGACGAAGTCGCCCGACGAGCCGGTCGCATCCTGGTCCGCCAGGACGAGCTGCGCCGTTCGCGAGTCGACCAGGTGGACGTTGCAGTTCGGGTCCTTCCCCTGACACGCCGCGATCAGGGTCTGCAGCTCGGATGCGAGGCGGTCGATCAGCGCCTCCGACACGGCCAGCCAGTCGGCCGGCGGCACGGCGAACGCGAGCATCGCCGGCTGCAGCCAGGGGCCGAACTTCAGCCCGGCGGGCGACGGCCGAGGCATGACGTGCGCGTAGGTGTGCAGGGCGAGCGGCTGTTGCTTGTTGACGCCGCTGTCGCGCAGATCGATCAGCTGGGTGAAGACCTGCGTGAGGTGACCGACGAAGGTGGCCCAGCCCGGGTTGCTGATGTAGTCGTCGCCCTGCAGCGGCCCGGCCGGGCGCTCGTCGGGCTTCAGGAGCAGGCGCTTGTCGATGGGCGCTGCCGGCCCCGTCCTTGCCGCGTCGATCAGGTCGTTGCCGCCGCCCGAGATCAGGATCGCGTCCCACTTCATGGCGAGATTGCCGGTCAGCAGCCTGAGGAACGCCGGATTGTTCGTTGTGTCGGTCATGTGCTGCAGTTCGGCGCCGGGCCGCGCGCAGTTGACGATGACGACGTGCTTGGTGAACCGCATCTCGACCGGCAGGTTGCTCGTGAACGCCGGGGGAAAGGCGCCGATCGAGAACCACGAGTCGCCTTGCGCCAGGCACTTCGCCTCGAACTGCTCGAAGGGAAACATCCCCTCATCACCGGCCCCTGAAACGTGCGAGGGCGCGATCACCGTGACCGCTTGTCCGTCCGACATGGTTGCCTCCATGGGTATCGCCACGGCCGAGCCTGCGGCGTAGATGCGAAGCGTAGCGCCGATTCGGGCCCCGCCCTCTGCCGCCCAGCCTCCTAGGCGCTACTGCTGACCGGCGACG
>DATMGW010000440.1:0-5333 GCA_035555295.1 Caldimonas sp. | reverse complement strand
GGTGTGCGCCCGCGTCGACGCCCAGGCGTCGGGCGATTCGGCGGGGCCGTGCGCCGGTTCGGCAGGGCGCGTCGCGCGCGTCGGCTGCCATTCATCCTGGACCCTGGCGCCGCCGGTCTGGGCCCGCGTCGCCGGCCACTCTTCAGCGGTGCCGCGATTCGTCTGCGCCCGCGTTGCCGCCCACTCATCGGCGACGCCGCGATTCGTTTGCGCCCGCGTCGCCTGCCACTCGTCGATCTCTTCCTGGGTTGCGGCTTCCGAGCGCGTCGCAGGCCATTCGTCCCGGGAGGCGGCGCTCGCCGCCCCGGTCTTCGAAGACTCCCAGGCAAACTTGTTGCTGCCGTTGGAATTGCTCATCGAATCCGTCCCGTTCGAAGTCCGGGGCAGCAAGCGTGCCGCCGGCGTGAGGTCGACGTCGCCGGCCGCGAGGCTCGGTGGCCGTCTGGGCGCAGTGTAATCGCCATGTCATCCTCGACAATCCCCTGGACGGGCGGACGGTCATCGCCGGCGCCTAGGAATGCGCAATCGGCGCGACCAGCGGCGAATGTCGTATCCAAGTGTGTGTGCCGGCTTTCCTGCGGCCGATCAGGGCGGGGTGAAACCCTGCATCGATGTATACTGTTGGGCTTTCCCTTGCCGCTTCGACCCCTCGAATTCGACGCGGCTTCCTCGGCGCGATTCACGTCGCGGCGGAACCCACAAGGAGATTCGATGCGTCACTACGAGATCGTGCTCCTGATCCACCCGGATCAGAGCGAACAGGTTCCGGCCATGCTGGAACGCTACAAAGGCTTGGTCACGGCCGGCGGCGGCAAGGTCCACCGCGTCGAGGATTGGGGTCGGCGCCAGCTGGCCTACATGATCCAGAAGCTCGCCAAGGCGCACTATCTGTGCCTGAACATCGAGTGTGACAACAAGGTGCTGAACGAGCTGGAAACGGGCTTTCGCTTCAACGACGCCGTGCTTCGCCACCTGACGGTCGCCAAGAGTCAGGCCGAAACCACGCCTTCTGTGATGATGAAGGCGGTCGATCGCGAGGAATCGCGGCGCGCCCCGCAGGAGGCCGCAGCCTGACGAACCGGCTGGCCCTGACGGCGGCGATCGTCGAGCGCAGTGCTCTCCGGTTCACCCCTGCCGGCCTCCCGGTGCTCGACGTGACCCTGAAGCATGAATCGGAGATTCACAAGCCCGGGCCCGCGCGCAAGGTCTCGGTCGAGGTCCGCGCCCGCGCCGTCGGTCCGGTCACAGAAGCGCTGCTGGCCGCCGAACTGGGCGTCGAGCACGACTTCGAAGGCTTCGTCGGCTCGCATCGCAACGGTCGCGGAATCGTTTTTCACGTCCAAACTGTACGATTGAAGTAAAGAGGTAGCCCATGCCCCCGCCCCGCGGTAAAGGTCGGTTCTCGAAGGACCGCAAGCCCAAGCGCAACACGCAGTCGCTGCTGTTCCGGAGGAAGCGTTTCTGTCGCTTCACCGTCACCGGCGTCAAGGAGATCGACTACAAGGACATCGACACCTTGCGCGATTTCATCAACGAGAACGGCAAGATCACGCCGGCCCGCCTGACGGGAACGCGTGCCTTCTTCCAGCGCCAGCTGACGACCTGCATCAAGCGTGCGCGCTTCCTGGCGATGCTGCCGTACACCGACCAGCACAAGAGCTAGAGGACGGCCGCCATGCAAGTGATCCTTCTGGAAAAGGTCGCCAATCTGGGCAACCTGGGTGATGTCGTCAAGGTCAAGGACGGCTTCGCGCGCAACTTCCTGATCCCGAAGCGGGTGGCGCGACGCGCCACGGCGACGGCGATCAAGGAGTTTGAGGACAAGCGCGTCGAACTCGAGAAGGTCGCCGCCGATCGCCTCGCCACCGCGCAGGCGCTCGGCGAGAAGATGAGTGGTCGCACCATTCACATCACGCAGAAGGCGGGGGTCGACGGGCGGTTGTTCGGCTCGGTGACGAACGCAGACATCGCCGATGCGCTGAACCGGATCGACTTCAAGGTCGCGAAGGCGCAGGTGCGCATGCCGCACGGGCCGCTCAAGATCGTCGGCGAGCACACCGTGACGGTGGCGCCGCACAGCGACGTCGTCGTCGAGGTCAAGGTCGTCGTTCTCGGCGAAACGACCTAGTCGCGGTCGTGCTTCGCCGATCGGGGCCGCATTCGCGGCCCCGATCGTTTTCTGCACCGCATTTCCCCGCGTCGTCCCCAGCCTTGTCCACCGGTGCGGCGGCGCCGGGACTTATGATTTCCCGATGTCGGCCCTTTATTCCTCCGCAGAGTCCTCCGCCGCGTCGCGGCCCGACGATGAAGTCGCGCGCCTGCGCGTCCCGCCGCATTCGGTCGAGGCCGAGCAAAGCGTGCTCGGTGGCCTGCTCCTCGACAATGGCGCCTGGGACCGGATCGCCGACCTGCTCGGCGAGTCCGACTTCTACCGCTACGAGCACCGCCTGATCTTCACGGCGATGGCCGCGCTCATCGACTCGACCAAGCCGGCCGACGTGATCACCGCCTTCGAACAGCTGCAAAGCCTGGGCAAGGCCGAGGAGTGCGGCGGCCTCGCCTACCTGAATGCACTGGCGCAAAGCGTGCCGAGCGCCGCCAACATCCGGCGCTATGCCGAGATCGTGCGCGAGCGCTCGGTGCTCCGAAAGCTCGTCGCGGCGAGCGACGAGATCGCAACGAGCGCCTTCAACCCCCAGGGCCGTCCCGTCGCGCAGATCCTCGACGACGCCGAAAGCAAGATCTTTCGCATCGGCGAGGAGGGCTCGAAATCGCGGCGGGTGATTCAGAGCATGGACGAGCTCGTCGTGCAGGTGAGCGAACGCGTTGCCGAACTGCATGAGAACGGCGCCGAGGAAGTCACCGGAGTACGAACTGGCTTCTACAAACTTGACCAGATGACCGCTGGCTTGCAGGCAGGCGATCTGATCGTGCTTGCAGCACGGCCTTCGATGGGCAAGACGGCGCTGGCGCTCAACATTACCGAACATGTCGCTGTCAAGGAGGGCTTGCCGGTCCTGATCTTCTCGATGGAAATGGGCGCGTCGCAGCTCGCTTTGCGCATGGTCGGATCGCTGGGCCGAATTGATCAGCAGCGGCTACGCACTGGTGCGCTCCGGGACGACGAATGGGGTCCGCTTTCCGAGGCTATCGAGAAGCTTCGGAAGGTGAGCATATTTGTCGACGAGAGCGGCACGCTTACGCCGAGCGAGTTGCGCGCGCGGGCACGGCGCCAGGCGCGCCACTGCGGTCAGCTCGGCATGATCGTCGTCGACTATCTGCAGCTCATGAGCGGCAGCTCGGAGTCGAGCGACGAGAATCGAGCGACCGTGATCGGCGAAATTTCGCGGGCTCTGAAATCGCTCGCCAAGGAGCTGAAGTGCCCGGTGATGGCGCTGTCGCAGCTGAACCGGGGCGTCGAATCACGCAACGACAAGCGGCCGATGATGAGCGATCTGCGCGAGTCGGGTGCGATCGAGCAGGACGCCGACGTCATCATGTTCATCTATCGCGACGACTACTACAACAAGGACTCGAAGGAGCCCGGCATTGCCGAGATCATCATCGCCAAGCAGCGCAATGGTCCGACCGGTACCGAGAAACTCGTATTTCTAAAGCCGCTCACCAAGTTCGACAACCTGGCGCCAGGCAGCAGCGGGAGCGACTACTGAGTTGACGCACGCGCGAGCCGTTCTCGCGATGCTGCTTGCCACGCTGCTCTGGAGCATGGCTGGCGTCGTCACGCGCCATCTCGTTTCGGTCGGACCTTTCGAGGCGACGTTCTGGCGGAGCCTGTTCAACGCGGCAGCGCTCCTCGTCCTGCTCGGCGCATTGCGCGGCGGGCGCCCGCTGCTCGAGACCTTGCGCCAAGGCGGCGCAACGCTTTGGCTGTCCGGCGCGTGCTGGGCCGTGATGTTCACCGCCTTCATGGTCGCAATCACGATGACGACGGTGGCCAATGTGCTGGTGACGATGGCAATGGCGCCGCTCCTTACCGCACTCGTCGCGCGCATCGCGCTTCGGCAACGCCTGCCGATCCGGACCTGGATCGCGGTCATCGCTGCCGGCATTGGCATCGCCTGGATGTACGGCCACGAAGCGGGGGCAGCCGCGGCGCGCCAGCTGGCCGGCATGGCAATCGCCGCCGGCGTGCCGGTCGCCGCCGCGCTCAACTGGACGATCCTCCAGAAGGGAGGCGCCGGGCAGGGCGACCTGCTTCCGGCGGTGCTGATCGGTGCGATCGCTTCGGCTGCCGTGACGCTGCTGCCCGCGCTGCCGTTTTCCGTGTCGCGACACGACCTGTCGCTGCTCGCCCTGCTCGGCGTCGCCCAGCTCGCGATTCCCTGCCTGATCGCGGTCGCTGCGGCGCGCTTCCTCGCCGCGCCGGAGGTCGCCTTGCTGTCGCTGCTCGAGATCGTCTTCGGCGTGACCTGGACCTGGCTCGGCGCCGCCGAGGCGCCGGCGCGCCATGTGCTCGTCGGCGGCGCGCTGGTCATCGGCGCGCTCGTTGCCAACGAGTCGCTGGCTTTGCGGCGCACGAGCCGATGAGTGGCCCTTTCATCGCGCCGGGATGTCGCCTGCGCGGCACCGGGCGTTAGGGCAGGCTCCCGGGCCGCAGCCGCCGCGAGCAGATACCATGGCCGCACGCCAGCCCCCCCCCTCGTCGCATGCCGAGACCTCGTTTCCGACCCGATCCAGCACCCGTGTCCGAAGACGATCCGCGCCCGCCTGGCGCGTTGCTTCTGCTCCTCGAGGGGCGGGCCCCCGTGGAATACCTCTCGATGCTCGCCGCGATCCCGTGGCTGCGCAGCCTGCCGCGCGGCGACGGCCACCCGGTGATGGTCTTTCCCGGCATGGCCGCGACCGACCACACGACCTTTCCCCTGCGCCGCTTCCTGCAGAGCCTGGGCTACGTCACTCAGGCGTGGGGGCAGGGCATCAACGTCGGGCCGCGGCACGGCGTGCTCGAGCGCTGTGCGCACGACATGCGCAGCCTTGCCGCGCGCACCGGGCAGCCTGTGAGCCTGATCGGCTGGAGCCTGGGCGGCATCTACGCACGCGAGATGGCCAAGGAGCAGCCGAACATCGCCCGCTGCGTCGTCACCCTCGGCACGCCCTTCACCGGTCACCCGCGGGCGACCAACGCGTGGCGGATGTACGAGTGGCTGACCGGAACGCGGGTCAGCGACCCGGCGCTCTTGAAGCACATCCGCGAGGCGCCGCCGGTGCCGACGACGTCGATCTACTCGCGCACCGACGGCATCGTCTCGTGGCGCTGCAGTCTCAACGAACCCGGCCCGATCGCCGAGAACATCGAGGTGCAGGCGAGCCAC
>DATMGW010000439.1:0-2167 GCA_035555295.1 Caldimonas sp. | reverse complement strand
GACGATGCGGCCAGGCCGCGCCGCCATCATGACGACGCGCGTCGAGAGAAACACCGACTCGTGGATCGAGTGCGTGACGAAGACGACCGTGAGGCGCTTGCCGCGCCACAAGCCCAGCAGCTCGGCGTCGAGCTTGTGCCGCGTGATCTCGTCGAGCGCGCCGAAGGGCTCGTCCATGAGCAGCAGGTTCGGCTCGGTGACGAGTGCGCGCGCGATCGAGACGCGCATCTGCATGCCACCCGAAAGCGTCCGCGGCAGCGCCGCGCTGAACTTCGTCAGGCCGACTCCGGCGAGCGCGTCGGCGACCCGCCGGTCCGCCTCGGCTCGCGCGACCCCGGCGAGATCGAGCGGCAGCCGCACGTTGGTCGCGACGTTGGCCCACGGCATCAGCGTCGGCGCCTGGAAGACGAAGGCGATCCTGCGCCCGCTCGCGTCGAGCTGCGCGACCGGCCGGCGCCAGAGCAGCAAGCGGCCGTCGCTCGGCTGGAGCAGGCCGGCGATCATCTTCAGGAGCGTGCTCTTGCCGCATCCCGAGGGCCCGAGCAAGGTGACGAACTCGCCCTCTTCGACGCGCAGGTCGACCGGCTGCAGCGCGTGCGTGCCGTCCGCGTAGGTCTTCTCGGCCGAGAGCACCTCGACCGCAGGCACCGGCCCGGCCCCGACCAGCGCCGCGGAGGGCTCCGCAAGGTTCACGGAAGGACCTTGATGTCCTTGACGAACTCGGTCGTATAGGTCTTCGACAGCTCGACCTTCGACGGGTCGATCAGCTTGGCCGAGACGAGGAAGTCGTAGCTCGCCTTCAGGCGCGGCTCGGTCATGACGCCGATGCCGAGCTTGGCGGCGTCGCCGCCGCCGACCAGGCCCGTCTCCTTCAGCTTGGCGACGCTGTAGGCGAGCTGGTCGTCGGTCATGCTCGGGTTGTCCTTCTTGATCAGCGCGTTGCCCGGCGCCGGGTCGGCGAGGTAGCTCTTCCAGCCCTCGGCGCTCCCCTTGACGAAGGCAGCGACAGCGGCCTTCCTGTCCTTGACGGTCTTGTCCATGCACGTGATCGTCGTTGCATAGGCGGGAAAGCCGACGTCGCCGAAGAGGAAGGTGTTCGCCTTGATGCCGGCCTTCTGGATCGCGTACGGCTCGGAGGTGACGTAGCCTTGCTGGACGAGGTTCTTGTCGGCGACGAAGGGCTGGATGTTGAAGGTGTAGGGCCGCGTCTGCTGGTCGGTGAAGCCGTACTTGGCTTTCAGCCACGGCCAGTAGCCCAGGTTCGCGCCGGAGCCGATCAGGATCGTCTTCGACTTCATGTCCTCGAAGGACTTCACGTCCTCATGCGCGATCAGCACCTGCGGATCGCGCTGGAACATCGCCGCGACGGTGACGACGGGAACGCCGCTCTCGCGCGCCTGGATCATCTGCAGGTCGCTCGATCCCATCACGCAATCGGCCTGCCCCGCCGCCATGATCTGCAGGATGTTGACCTGCGGGCCGCCCATCTTGACCGTCACGTCGAGGCCGTACTTCTTGTAGATGCCGGTGGCGATCGCCTGGTAGAAGCCGCCGTGTTCGGCCTCGGCGAACCAGTTCGTCATGTAGACGAACTTCTCCTCGGCGTGCGCCGGCAGGGCGGCGACGAACCCGCCGGTCGCCAGGGCAGCGACGACGAAGGCGCGCGAGCGCGAGACGCGAAAGGGGGCATGGTTCACGACGAAAGCTCCTCTGGAAGTAGGCGGGGACACGGGTGGGTGCGAAGGGCTGCTCATTCGAGGCCTTGCTGGATGAATCCGGTCTGCTGGGCGCGACCCCAGGTCGCCTCGTCGCGAACGACCCAGCGCAGCTCGTGCAGCTCAGTGATCGCCTGGGCCCAGCCGATGGCGAGCGACTCGAGGATCGCCTCGCCCTGCTCCTTCGTCGCCGGCAGCGGATCGCCGATGACGCCGCTCGGTCCGAAGTCGCGCGCCGTCCAGGCGCACGCCGGCCGGCCGTCGGCCGAGAGCAGCTTCGACGGAAACTCGGGCGGATAGTTGGCGACGGCTCGCTCCATGTGCACGGTGTCGGGGGCGAGCGCCAGCAGCAGTGCGGTCTCGCCGTGGCCGGCGTGCATGGCGAGCTTCTTCTCCTTGTCGGACAGGTAGCGGCCGGCGACGTTCGGGACGCGCCAGGTGAAGCTCGGCAC
>DATMGW010000438.1:0-12163 GCA_035555295.1 Caldimonas sp. | reverse complement strand
TTACCCCTCACTAAACCCTCACCTTGAGGGGTATGTGGGCGGATCTTAGTGGACGCTACCGGACGATGTTTCGACCATTTTACCCATGAAAAAAGCCCCTTTCGGGGCTTGGTTCAAAGGCTAGCTTGGCGGAGCCGGAGGGATTCGAACCCTCGATGCAGGTTTTGCCCACATACTCCCTTAGCAGGGGAGCACCTTCGGCCACTCGGTCACAGCTCCGTGGGGCGGATTCTAGCGGCCCGTCCCGGCCGAAACGCCCCGCTCAGGCGCCGCTCACGGGCGCCTGGTCGAGGTCGAAGGCCTTGTGCAAGGCGCGCACGGCGAGTTCCATGTACTTCTCGTCGATGACGACGCAGGTCTTGATCTCGCTCGTCGTGATCATCTGGATGTTGATGCCCTCCTGGCTAAGGACCGCGAACATCTTGCTGGCGACGCCGACGTGCGAACGCATGCCGATGCCGACGATCGAGACCTTGCAGATCCGGTCGTCGCCGAGCAGCCCGGCGGCGCCGGTGCGGGGGATCACGGCCGTTCGCATCAGCTCCATCGTCCGCGCGTAGTCGGTGCGCGGAACGGTGAAGGAGAAGTCGGTGCGACCGTCGTGCGAGACGTTCTGGATGATGACGTCGATGTCGATGTTCGCATCGGCCACGGGCCCGAGGATCATGTGCGCGACGCCGGGCTTGTCGGTCACGCCGACGAGGCTGATCTTCGCTTCGTCGCGATTGAAGGCGATGCCGGACACAACGGCTTGTTCCATTTTCTCGTCTTCCTCGAAGGTGATGAGCGTTCCCGAGCGGGACTCTTCGTCGACCGGAATGTCCCACGGCGTGAAGCTCGACAGCACGCGCAGCGGGACGCGGTACTTGCCGGCGAACTCGACCGAGCGGATCTGCAGCACTTTCGAGCCCAGGCTCGCCATCTCGAGCATCTCCTCGAAGCTGATGCTCTTCAGGCGCCGCGCGTCGGGAACGATGCGCGGGTCGGTCGTGTAGACGCCGTCGACGTCGGTGAAGATCAGGCACTCGTCGGCGCGCAGCGCGGCCGCAACGGCGACAGCAGAGGTGTCCGAGCCGCCCCGGCCCAGCGTCGTGATGTGGCCCCCCGGATCGACGCCCTGAAAGCCGGTGATGACAACGACCTTGCCCGCGTCGAGGTCGGCGCGGATGCGCCGGTCGTCGATGCTGCGGATGCGCGCCCGCGTGTAGGCGACGTCGGTCGCGATCGGCACCTGCCAGCCGGCGTAGCTCACGGCGGGAACGCCCTCGGCGTGCAGCGCGATCGCGAGCAGCCCGACCGAGACCTGCTCTCCGGTCGAAGCGACCATGTCGAGCTCGCGCAGCAGCTCGGGCGTCGTGCTCTCGGGCGAGACCTGTTTGGCGAGCGCGAGCAGGCGATTCGTTTCGCCGCTCATCGCCGAAGGAACGACGACTAGGCGATGCCCGGCACGCACCCACTTCGCGACGCGCCGCGCGACGCTCTGGATCCGCTCCGCCGAGCCCATCGAGGTGCCGCCGTATTTGTGGACGATCAAGGCCATGGAAGAGGCGCGCAGGCTGGGCGCCCGAAGCGGGCGGCGCGCTGGAGCGCGAAGGGGCTGGGAAGCGAACCGATGATTCTATCGGTGCGTCGTCGCCCGCTCGGGTCTGTGCCCTGCCGGGGCGCATCGGTTCAGTCCGGACGCCAGACGAAGCTCAGCTGCTCCGCGCCCGCAGCGGCCAGATGGCGGGCGTCGATGCCGAGACCGGCAACGAAGACCGGGACGCCGTGATGCGCGACGATCGGCCCGGCCCGCTGCCACGCGGGAATCCCGGCCGACTGGTACTGCAGCTTGAGGCTGCGCGGCGGCCGTCCCGCGCCGGCCTGGAAGCGATCGCCGCCGCGCCGGCCGCGCAACTCGAGCTGCGCGGCGACGTCGAGCGGCACGCCGCCACGATCGACCGGAACGACGACGATGCAGCCGCCCCATTCGGGAAAGGCGTGAACGCCGATGCGACGCAGATCGACAGGTGCTGCCGCCGCTGCCGGCGCCGGGCTCGCTGCCGGCGCATGGCGCAACCAGCCACGGTAGCTGCGCAACGCTCCGTCGGGCAGCGGCCAGCGCCGCGTGCCGTGCTCGCGAAGTTCGGCGACGAGGCGAGTGACAAGGCTCGCCGGCGCCGGCCTTCCGGTTCGCCCGCGCAACCAGGCACGCAGCGCATTGCCGCGTCGTGCCGCAGGCAGGCCACGCCACGCGCCGATCTCGAGCGCATCGTCGCGGACGATGCCGAGCAGATCGAAGGCGGCGCACTCGTCGAGGCCCGACGCAGCCTCCTGCGCCCACGTCGCGGCGCTCGCGAGCGCCGTCTCCGCGTCAGGAAAGGCTTCGAGCAGCGCCGGCCACACTCGCTGGCGCAAGCGGTTGCGCGCGAAGCGCGGATCGGCGTTCGTGTCGTCGTCGATGCAGCGCAGTCGATGGCGCCGCAGGTACGCCTCGATTGCCTCGCGCGGCCGATCGAGCCAGGGGCGCGCCCACGTCACGCCGGCGCGGCGGACCTGCGCCGGCATCGCCGAGAGCGCAGCGACGCCGCCAGCGCGCAATGCCTGCAGGAGAAAGGTCTCGGCCTGATCGCGGCGATGGTGAGCGAGTAGGACGAGGTCCACACCGTGGTCGACGGCCATCTTTGCGAGCGCGTCGTAGCGCGCGCGCCGCGCCCACGCCTCGACGCTTTCGCCGCGGCCCGGTCGCGTCGTCAGCCGGTGGGCGACGAACTCGACGCTCTTGCCGCTTCTGCCCCATCGGCGGCACTGCTCTTCCCCGTGCCGCTGCCAGGCATCGGCGTTGCCGCTCAGGCCGTGCTGGACGTGCAAGGCGAGAACGTGCAGGTCGAGCGGTACGGCCGCGGCGATCGTCGCGTGCAGGAGCGCCGTCGAATCTCGCCCGCCGCTGTAGGCGACGGCAACGGCCCGGCGCGCGACCGCGCCGTCAGCGCTCGGTCGTGTCGCTGAAGCGGCCGTACGACTGCAGCCGCTCGTAGCGGCGTTGCATCAGATCGCGCACCGGCAGGTCGCTGACCTGGCGGAAGGCGTCGTTGAGGGCGCGCTTCAGGAACGCAGCCATCTGCTTCGGGTCGCGATGCGCGCCGCCGACCGGCTCGTTGACGATTTTGTCGACGAGCCCGAGCGCCTTCAGTCGATGCGCCGTAATGCCGAGCTGCTCTGCCGCGTCGGCGGCGCGCTCGGCCGTCTTCCAGAGGATCGACGCGCATCCCTCGGGCGAGATCACAGAGTAGATCGAATATTGCAGCATCAGCAGCTGGTCGCCGACGCTGATCGCCAGGGCGCCGCCAGAGCCGCCTTCGCCGATGATCGTGACGATGATCGGCACTTCGAGCTGCGCCATCTCGAAGATGTTGCGGCCGATCGCCTCTGATTGGCCGCGCTCCTCGGCGCCAATGCCTGGATAGGCGCCCGGCGTGTCGACGAAGGTGAAGACGGGCATGCCGAACTTCTCGGCGAGCTTCATCAGCCGCAATGCCTTGCGGTAGCCCTCGGGCCGCGACATGCCGAAGTTGCGCGACGCGCGCTCCTTCGTGTCGCGCCCCTTCTGCTGGCCGATGACGACGCAGGCCTGGCCGTTGAAGCGCGCCATGCCGCCGATGATCGACAGGTCGTCGGCAAAGGCGCGGTCGCCATGCAGCTCCTGGAAGTCGGTGAAGACCTCGGCGATGTAGTCGAGCGTGTAGGGACGTTGCGGATGCCGCGCGATCTGCGTCACCTGCCACGGTGTGAGGCCGGAGTAGATGTCCTTCGTCAGCAGCAGGCTCTTCTTGCTGAGGCGATCGATCTCTTCCGAGATGTCCACCGCCGACTCGTTCTGCACGTAGCGCAGCTCGTCGATCTTCGATTCGAGCTCGGCGACCGGTTGCTCGAATTCGAGGAAGTGTCTTTTTGTCATGTCAGTAGCTGACGGGCAAGGGATCGAGGCTGCGCCAAATGTACCAAGTTGCAACCGACCGGTACGGCGCCCAGGCATCGCCCACCTCGCGGGCCTCGGCGCGCGAGACCGGCTCGCCGCTGAAGTAGTTGACGCTGATGCCCTTGATCAGGCCGACGTCGTCGAGCGGCAGCACGTTCGGGCGCAGCAGGTGGAAGATGAGGAACATCTCGGCCGTCCAGCGGCCAATGCCGCGGATCGCGACGAGCTCGTCGACGATGGCCTCGTCGTCCATCGTCTGCCAGTCGGCGACGTGGACCGCGCCGGAGTCGAAGTGCTGGGCCAGGTCGCACAGGTATTCGACCTTGCGCGCCGACAGCCCTGCGGCGCGGATCTGCGGCGCATCGAGCGCGAGGACGGCGGCCGGCCGCAGGCAATGCGAAGGGCCGGCGGTCAGCGCGACGAAGCGATCCCAGACCGCTTGCGCCGCCTTGACCGAGATCTGCTGGCCGACGATCGAGCGCGCCAGCGTCGTGAAGGCATCGCCGCGACTTTCGAGCCGGCCGTCGGGGAAGCGCGGGATGAGCTTGCGCATCACGCGGTCGCGCTTGGCCAGGTGCTTGCACGCGTCGTCCCAGAAATCGGCCGTCGGCGGCGTTGGCAGCGCCGGATTCGGCTTCGGGAGTGTCGCCAAGATCAGGCCCTCACCCAGGTCGTTCCCTGAGCCGAATCCTTGAGGACGATTCCCTCATCGGCGAGCCGCTTGCGGATCGCGTCCGAGCGCGGATAGTCGCCGGCCGCCTTCGCGGCACGACGCTCGTCGATCAACTGCACGATGCTCGCTTCGTCGAGACCGTCGCCGGCCTGGAGATAGGTGCGAGGCGCCTGCTGCAGGATGCCGAGCGTCGCGCCGAGGCCTTTCAGCAAGCTCGCGTCGGCCGGCTTGCCGCCGCGGTTGAGCTCGCTCGCCAGGTCGAACAGGATCGCGACGGCGATCGGCGTGTTGAAGTCGTCGTTCATCGCCGCGCGGAAAGCGGCGGCGCGCGACTCGCTCCAGTCGATCGCGTCGGCGGATGGCGCTGCGACCACCCGGTCGAGCGCGGTATATAGGCGGCGCAGAGCCGCCTTCGCGTCGTCGAGGTTGACGTCGCTGAAATTGACCGCGCTGCGATAGTGCGTGCGCAGCATGAAGAAGCGGATCGTCTCGCCGTCGTAGCGCTTCAGGACGTCGCGGATGGTGAAGAAGTTGCCGAGCGATTTCGACATCTTCTCGTTGTCGACGTTGAGCAGCCCGTTGTGCATCCAGACGTTGGCGAACGGGCCGCCACTCGCGCCCTCGCTCTGCGCGATCTCGTTTTCGTGGTGCGGGAACTGCAGGTCCTGGCCGCCGCCGTGGATGTCGAAGTGTTCGCCGAGCAGGGCCTTGCACATCGCCGAACATTCGATGTGCCAGCCCGGCCGGCCGAGGCCGAAGGGGCTCGGCCACTTCGCATCGTCGGGCTCGCTCGCCTTGGCCGCCTTCCACATCACGAAGTCGAGCGGATCCTCCTTGCCGTCGAGCACGGCGACGCGCTCGCCGGCGCGCAGCTGGTCGATCGATTTGCCGGAGAGCTTGCCGTAGCCGGGGAACTTGCGCACCGCAAAGTTCACGTCGCCGTTCGGCGCGCGATAGCCCAGTTCCTTCTGCTCGAGCGTCGCGATCATCTCGACCATCTGCGGCACGTACTGCGTGGCGCGCGGCTCGTGGGTCGGCCGCTCGATGCCGAGCGCATCGGCGTCTTCGTGCAGGGCCGCGATCATCTCCTCGGTCAGGGCGCGGATCGGAATACCGCGCTCGAGCGAGCGCTTGATGATCTTGTCGTCGATGTCGGTGATGTTGCGCACGTAGGTGACGCTGTATCCCAGCGTCTTCATCCAGCGTTGCGCGACGTCGAAGGCGATCATGAAGCGGGCGTGCCCCATGTGGCAATAGTCGTAGATCGTGATGCCGCAGACGTAGAGCCGGACATGGCCGGGCACCATCGGCGTGAAGTCCTCGGTCGCCCGCGACAGGGTGTTGTGAATTCGAAGTGTCATGGGCCGCCACGGCGCGAGAGGGGCGCCGCCGAGGGGCATCGCGAAGCATGCGTACCCTACAATCGAATCAGTATAGCGGCCCCGTTTCGCGCGACCGGAGGGCCGAGGCGACGCCGCTGTCCAGGCGCCCAGCGCACCTCCTTCCCTGATGCCCATCCGATCGTTCGCCGCGTCCGTCGCCCTCGCCGTCGCCCTCGGCGCTGCCGTCTCGACACCGGCCTTCGCCGCGCTCGCCGATGAGCTGAGCGAGGTCACGCGGCTGCATCACGCCGGCCAGTCCACGGCGGCGTTGGAGCGTGCCGACAAGTACCTGGACAAGCAGCCGAAGGACGCGCAGATGCGTTTCCTGAAGTCGGTCGTGCTCGCCGATTCCGGACACCCCGCCGAAGCCACGGCGATCCTGCTGCAGCTGGCGCAGGAGTATCCGGAGCTCGCCGAACCGCACAACAACCTCGCGGCCCTGCACGCCGCCGCGGGCGACTACGAAAAGGCCCGTGCCGAGCTTGAGGAATCGCTTCGCCTGAACCCTGCGTACGCAACCGCGTACGAGAATCTCGGCGACGTCTACGTCATGCTCGCCGGGCAGTCCTATGCCCGGGCCCTGAAGCTGGAGCCCGCGAACACCACCGTGCCGCACAAGCTCGCCCTGGTGCGCCAGCTTGCAGCGCCGACCCGAACCGCGAGCGCTCCGGCAGGAACGATCGCGATCAGCCCACCACAACGATGAACCGTTCACCCAGGAGCTTTCGATGCCCATCCTTTCCAGAATCGCCACGTCTTTCGCTGTCGCCCTTGCCTGCGCGCTCTCCGTGCCGGCCTTTGCCCAGAAGGTCAAGCTCGAGACCTCGGCCGGCACGATCGTCGTCGAGCTCGACGCCGCCAAGGCGCCTAAAAGCGTCGACAACTTCCTCCAGTACGTGAAGGCGGGTCACTACGACGGCACGGTGTTCCATCGCGTCATCAACAACTTCATGATCCAGGGCGGTGGCATGACGGCCGACCTGAAGGAAAAGCCGACCCGTGCGCCGATCCCACTGGAGAGCAGGAACGGCCTGAAGAACGAGCGCGGCACGGTCGCGATGGCGCGCACCAACGACCCGAATTCGGCGACGGCGCAGTTCTTCATCAACGTCAAGGACAATGACTTCCTGAACCAGCCGCAGGCGCGCGACAGCAACGGCTACGCCGTCTTCGGCAAGGTCGTCGAGGGCATGGACGTCGTCGACAAGATCCGCGCCGTGCCGACCGGTCCGGGCGACGTGCCGACGACGCCCGTCGTCATCAAACGAGCAACCGTGGAGAAATGACGTGACCAAACTAGTCGATCTGGATACCAGCAAGGGGACGATCCGCCTCGAGCTCGACGACGAGAAGGCACCGCTGACGGTGAAGAACTTCATCACCAACGTCGAGAACGGCCACTTCGACGGAACCGTGTTCCATCGCGTCATCAAGGGCTTCATGGTGCAGGGCGGCGGCTTCGAGCCGGGCATGCAGCAGAAGCCCACCGGCAACACGATCCAGAACGAAGCGTCGAACGGCCTGAGGAACGAGCGCTACACCGTGGCAATGGCACGCACCTCGGCGCCGCACTCGGCGACGGCGCAGTTCTTCATCAATGCCGCCGACAACGAGTTCCTCAACTTCAAGTCGGAGACGCCGCAAGGCTGGGGCTATGCGGTGTTCGGCAAGGTGGTCAAGGGCAACGAGATCGTCGACGCGATCGAGCAGGTGCGCACCGGCAACCGCGCCGGACACGCCGACGTTCCGCTCGAGGACGTGACGATCACGCGCGCCACCGTCGTCTCCTAGGCCCGGGCGGCATTGCGACGTGGCGACGCGCGAGTCGCCCGCATCGACGCTGCCTCTGCCGGAAGCGACGCCGACCTTCGCCGCGCCCGAGCGCTGGCGGGCGATCGATTTCATCAGCGACCTGCACCTCGCCGAGAACACGCCGCGCGCCTTCGACGCCTGGGCCGCGCACCTTCGGCATACGCAGGCCGACGCCGTCTTCATCCTCGGCGACCTGTTCGAGCTCTGGGTCGGAGACGACGTCGCCGAGCGTGGCTTCGAGGCACGCTGCGTCGAGTTGCTCCGCGAAGTCGCGGCGACGAAGACGATCGCGTTCATGGCCGGCAACCGCGACTTCCTGGTCGGCGACGCGATGCTCGAGGCGAGCGGCGTCGTGCGCCTGCGCGACCCGACGCTCGTCGTCGCCTTCGGTTCCTGCGCCCTCGTCTCGCACGGCGACGCGCTGTGCCTCGACGACGCCGCCTACCAGCGCTACCGCTCGGTCATCCGACGTCCGGGCGTGCAGCGTACCTTCCTGGCCCTGCCGCTGCCCTGGCGGCACGCCATCGGCCGCGCCGCGCGCCGGCGCAGCGAGTCGCTGCATACGCCGGGCCTGGGCGCCATGATCGATATCGATCGCGACGCCGCCGCCGGCTGGCTGCGCTCGGCGCAGGCGCCGACGCTGGTGCACGGCCATACGCACGCGCCGGCGAGCCACGCGCTCGCGCCCGGCCTCGTCCGCCACGTCCTGAGCGACTGGGAGCTCGACGCGGGCGGCACGCCACGGGCCGAGGTGCTGCGCTGGGACGCTCGAGGGTGGGCACGCATCGCTCCCGAGTCGGCGCCCGGCCAGGCAGCGGCGGAGGCGCAGTGACCAAGTGGTGGCGCCGCTGGCGGCGCAAGCGCGCCCTCGAGCGCCGGCCGATTCCCGACGCGTTGTGGGAGCTGATACTGCTGCGCTTTCCCTTTCTCGCCGCGCGCGACGAAGCCGACCTGCTCGCGCTGCGCGAGATGAGCACGCTGTTTCTCGCCGGCAAGGAGTTCTACGGCGCGCGCGGTCTCGAGGTGTCCGACGAGATGGCCGTCGCCATCGCCGCGCAGGCGTGCCTGCCGGCGTTGAAGCTCGGGCTGCATTGGCTCGACGGATTCGTCGGCATCGTCGTTCACGAGGACGCGGTGGTGGCGCGGCGCGAGATCGAGGACGAGGACGGCATCGTCCACGCCTTCGACGAAGAGCTGTCGGGCGAGGCGATGAGCGGCGGCCCGGTCATGCTCGCCTGGCGCGACGTCGACGAAGCGGGCCTGTCCGCCACAGACGGCTACAACGTCGTCGTCCACGAGTTCGCGCACGTCATCGACATGCGCAGCGGCGTCACCGCCGGCCTCGACACGGTCGATCCGCAAAGCGATCGCGGCGTCTGGCTGAACGCCCTCGCCGACGAGTACGAGCGCTTCGCCGAAGCGGTCGATCGCGGCGAGGAGACCTTTCTCGATCCCTACGGCGCCGAAGCGCTCGAGGAGTTCTTCGCCGTCGCGGCGGAAGCGTTCTTCGTCGCCCCGCACGAACTCTTGCGCGAGCAATCGCGCATCTACGGATTGCTGACGGACTTCTTTCGCCAGGATCCGGCGACCTGGCCGGCCTGAACGATGCCGCGAGGCCTCCGCTGTCTAGGCGGTCGTCGCCGGCTCCGCCTTGGGCTTGTCGCTCTTCTTCGCCGGCTGGATGTCGAGCACCGGCTTGCCCTCGGCATCGACGTCGATCGTCAGGCGCCCGCCGTCGACCAGCCGGCCGAACAACAGCTCGTCGGCGAGGGCCCGGCGGATCGTGTCCTGGATGAGGCGCTGCATCGGCCGCGCCCCCATCAACGGATCGAAGCCCTTCTTCGCCAGGCTCTGGCGCAAGCCGTCGGTGAAGGTCACCTCGACCTTCTTCTCCGCCAGCTGGCCCTCGAGCTGGAGCAGGAACTTGTCGACGACGCGCAGGATGATCTCCTCGTCGAGCGACTTGAAGCTCACCGTCGCGTCGAGGCGATTGCGGAACTCCGGCGTGAACAGCCGCTTGATGTCGGCCATCTCGTCGCCGGCTTCCTTCGAGTTCGTGAAGCCGATCGACGCCTTGTTGAGCGCCTCGGCGCCGGCATTCGTCGTCATGACGATGATGACGCTGCGGAAGTCGGCCTTGCGCCCGTTGTTGTCGGTGAGCGTGCCGTGGTCCATCACCTGCAGCAGAACGTTGAAGACGTCGGGGTGCGCCTTCTCGATCTCATCGAGCAGGAGGACAGCATGGGGCTTTTTCGAGATCGCCTCGGTGAGGAGCCCGCCCTGGTCGAAGCCGACGTAGCCGGGCGGCGCGCCGATCAGGCGGCTCACCGCGTGGCGTTCCATGTACTCGCTCATGTCGAAGCGGATCAGCTCGATGCCGAGGATGAAGGCGAGCTGCTTGGCGACCTCGGTCTTGCCGACGCCGGTCGGGCCGCTGAACAGGAACGAGCCGATCGGCTTGTCGGGCCGGCCCAGGCCCGAGCGCGCCATCTTGATCGCCGAGGCGAGCGCGTCGATCGCCGGCTCCTGGCCGAAGACGACGCTCTTCAGGTCGCGGTCGAGCGTCTTCAGCTTCGAACGGTCGTCGCTCGAGACGCTGGCCGGCGGGATGCGCGCGATCTTGGCGACGATCTCTTCGACCTCGCTCCTCGTGATCGTCTTCTTCTGCTTGTTCTTGGGCAGGATGCGCTGCGCCGCACCGGCCTCGTCGATCACGTCGATCGCCTTGTCGGGAAGGTGCCGGTCGTTGATGTATTTGGCGGACAGCTCCGCAGCGGCCTGCAGCGCGGCCGGCGCGTACTTGACGCTGTGGTGCTCCTCGAAGCGCGACTTCAGGCCCTTCAGGATCTCGACCGTCTGCTCGACCGAAGGCTCGATCACGTCGATCTTCTGGAAGCGCCGCGACAGCGCCGCATCCTTCTCGAAGATGCCGCGGTACTCGGTGAAGGTGGTCGCGCCGATGCACTTCATCGTTCCCGAGTTCAGCGCCGGCTTCAGGAGGTTGCTCGCGTCGAGCGTGCCACCGGAAGCGGCGCCGGCGCCGATCAGCGTGTGGATCTCGTCGATGAAGAGGATCGCGTTCGGCTGGTCCTTCAGGTGCTTGAGCACGCCCTTCAGGCGCTGCTCGAAATCGCCCCGGTACTTGGTGCCGGCGAGCAGCGCGCCCATGTCGAGCGAGTAGACGACCGAGTCGGCGAGGATCTCGGGCACCTCGTTCTGCGTGATGCGCCAAGCCAGGCCTTCGGCGATCGCCGTCTTGCCGACGCCGGCTTCGCCGACGAGGAGCGGGTTGTTCTTGCGCCTGCGGCACAGGATCTGGACGACGCGCTCGACCTCGTGCTCGCGGCCAATCAGTGGATCGATCTTGCCGTCGCGGGCGAGCTGGTTGAGGTTTTGCGTGAACTGGTCGAGCGGCGAGCCCTTGCCGCCGTCTTCTTCCTTCTCGGCCTCGGAATTCGAGCCCGAGCTCTCGCCCGGCTTGGAAGGTTCGGGCGGGTCGGTCTTCTTGATGCCGTGGGCGATGAAATTGACCACGTCCAGGCGCGTTACGCCCTGCTGGTGCAGGTAGTAGACGGCGTGCGAATCCTTCTCGCCGAAGATCGCGACCAGGACGTTCGCACCGGTCACTTCCTTCTTGCCACTGCCGGTCGACTGCACGTGCATGATGGCGCGCTGGATGACGCGCTGGAAGCCCAACGTCGGCTGGGTGTCGACCTCGTCGGCGCCGCCCACGGTCGGCGTGTTTTCCTTGATGAAGCCGACCAGGCTCTTGCGCAGATCGTCGAGGTTGGCCGAGCACGCGCGCAGCACCTCGGCGGCCGAGGGGTTGTCGAGCAACGCCATCAGCAGGTGCTCGACGGTGATGAACTCATGGCGCTGCTGGCGTGCTTCGACGAACGCCATGTGCAGACTGACTTCCAACTCTTGCGCGATCATGCGGACTCCATTGTGCACTGCAGCGGGTGACCGCCGCGTCTGGCTGCGGCGAGCACGAGCTCGACCTTGGTGGCGGCAACGTCTTTCGAGTAGACGCCGCAGACACCGCGGCCCTCATGGTGGATCTTGAGCATGATCTGCGTCGCCGTCTCGAGATCGCGATTGAAATACTCCTGCAGCACCATCACGACGAACTCCATCGGTGTGTAGTCGTCGTTGAGCAGGATGACCTGATACATCCGCGGCGGCTCGGTCTTCTGCGTCTTGCGCTCGACAACGACCGCGCCCTGCCCGTCATCCGGCCGGGGCAGGGCGAGAGGCGGAGCCGGCGCTGGCGGCGGGTCGGCGGGCATGAATTCATTCTATCGAGTCGGCGGCACAGCGCGTCGTCCGAAGGTATAT
>DATMGW010000437.1:0-2258 GCA_035555295.1 Caldimonas sp. | reverse complement strand
ATCGCCTCAACACCGAAGCCGGCATCGTGATCCATAGCGCGACACTGGCGCGGCGGGTCGCGAGCTTCCTGCGCCGGCACGAGCGCGAAGGGAGTTACCGCGTGCAGCTGCAAGGCGAACGCCTGACCTGGCTGTCCGACGACGGCCGGCAGGACGCCCTGAGTGCCGAGCCCGAAGCCGCGGCCAAGCCGGCCCTGGCGCTGCGGGTCGTGGCGCAGATGTTGGGCGAAGGCGTGCTGTAAAGCCGGGGCACGCTGCGGTAGATTCGCGCACCCGCTTCGGCGCGGGGCGCGACGATGAGCCCGTTCCATCCTTACGTACCGCAGTTCGCCCGGCGCCTGGCCGCCGGTGCGAGCGCGCTCGCGCCCGACCTGACCGGGGCGCTGCGCGGCGCCTTGTTCGTTGCCGACATCGCCGGCTTCACGGCGCTGTCCGAGCGCAAGGCGCGCAGCGGCCAGGCCGGCATCGAGGAGATGCAGGCGATCCTCAACCGCTGCTTCGAGCGGATCGTCGCCATCGTCGAAGAAGGCGGCGGCGAGGTCTACAAGTTCGCCGGCGACGCGACGATCGCGTGCTGGCTCGCCGCGGACGACACGCGCGCCGCCGTCCTCGCCGCGGCGGCGGCGGCACTGCGCCTGCGCGCCCTGATCCCCGAGCTCGAGGAAGCCGCCAACGTGCCGCTCAGCCTGCGCATCGGCGTCGGCGCCGGCGAGCTCTACACCGCGATCCTCGGCGGCGTGCAAGGCCGCTGGGAGGCGATCCTCGGCGGCGACGCGCTCGCCCAGGTCGCCGAGGCCGAAGCCGTCGCCCCGGGCCAGGTCGTGCTCTCGGCGCAGGCCTTCGCGATGCTCGGTCCCGACTGCAACGGCACGGTCCTGCCCGGCGGGGCCTTCGCCATCGACGAGGTGACGCCGCCGTTGCCTGCCGGACCGGGGCCGGCCGAGGCCGAGCCGACCGAGGCGATGCTCCTGCCGTTCGTGCCGCGCCACGTGGTCGAGCGCGTCCACGCGAGCCCGCACGGCTGGCACGCCGAGCTGCGCTTCGCCGCCGTCCTCTTCGCGACCGTGCCGGCGCCGCGCGATCTCGCGGCCTTGCAGGGCGCGGTCGAGGCGATGCAGCGCAGCGTCTACGAGCTCGGCGGCAGCGTCGTGCAGTGCCTCGTCGACGACAAGGGCAAGCTCGTCGTCGTCGCCGCCTGGGGGATCGCCGGAAGCGGCTACAGCAACGACGGTGAGCGTTCGGTGCACGCCGCGCGCGCCCTGCATCGAGGCCTGGCGGCGCAGGGCCAGAGCGCCTCGATCGGGGTAGCAAGCGGCCGCCTCTTCGCTGGTCTGCGCGGCGCTCCTTCGCGCTCCGAGTTCGCCCTGATCGGCGCGGCCGTCAACCTTGCCGCGCGCTTGGCCGGGGCCGCCGGCGGCAAGGTCTGGTGCGACGAGGCGACAGCGCGCGCGGTCGCCGCGATCGCGTTCGAAGCGCATGCACCGATCGAGCTCAAGGGCATCGGCAGCGTGCCGGTGTTCGAGCCGCGCGGCGCGCGGGCGCGGGCCGGCGTCGAGGGCGGCGCGCTGGTCGGCCGCGACGCCGAGCTGCGCCTGCTCGGCCAGACGCTCGAGCGGGTGCAGGCCGATCCGCGGCAAAGCCTCGTCGTCCTGATCGAAGGCGACCCCGGCATCGGCAAGTCGCATCTCGGCGAAGCCTTCGCCCAGGAGGTGCGCAGTGCCGGCGTCGTGCTCGCGCAAGGCGCGTGCGAGCCGCTCGACGGCGCCAGCGCCTGGCGGTCGCTGCGCCCGGTCCTGCAGACGCTGTTCGGACTCGACGCCCTCGCCTCGGAGCCCGAGCGGCGCGAACGGGTGCTGGGCCTGATCGGCGCCGACCCGGCCCGACGCGAACGCGCGCCGCTGCTCGGTCCGGTCCTCGACCTGGCGATCGACGAGACGGAGACGACGCGCGCCATGAGCGGGCGCGGCCGCCTCGACGCGGCGACCGAGCTGCTGCTGCAGCTGCTCGCCGCGACCGAGGGCGCGGGCTGCCGCGTCGTTCTTCTCGAAGACGTGCACTGGCTCGATTCGCTGTCGTGGGCGGTGCTCGAGCAGGCGGCGCAGCACGGCCGCGGCCTGCTCCTGGTGCTGATCGCCCGGCCGCTCGCCGAGGCACCGATCCCGCCGCGTGCGACGGCGCTCCTCGAGGCTGTCGGCACGGTGCGCCTCCGTCTCCATGCCCTGGCGGAGACGGCGCTGCGCCAGGTGATCGAAGCGCAG
>DATMGW010000436.1:0-5279 GCA_035555295.1 Caldimonas sp. | reverse complement strand
ACTCAGGCTAGGATTTGTTCGTGCGCGCTGCCTTGACCGTTGTCCTCTCGAAACGCCTCGCGGTGCTGGTCATCGGCCTCGCCGGCGCGGTCGCTCTCGCCAGCTCGTGCTCGATCGACGCCGCCGTGACGACCGACCGGGCCGGCCGCGTCCTCGCCCTGAACGCGGTCCGCGTCGAGTCGTCGCTGCGCGAATTCGGGCTCGTCATGCTCGTGAGCGGACGCGATCTCGTGCTCGAGCTGACGTGGCGGCGAGGGCTGCAGGTCACGGGGTCCTGAGCCGGCGCACCGACTCGCCGCCGTGCACGCTTCGCCCCTCGCCATCGGCTCGGTCGCGCAGAGCCTCGAGCTCTTCGTCGCAGCGACATGCGGTGCCGGTAGCGCCGCCGAAAACCTGGGCGTGATGGAGGGCGGCCACGCCGGCCTGACCTTCGGCTTCGACTGGGTCGGGCCCGAGCCCGGCCGGCGCCGCGGCCTGGTGTTGAAGCTCGCCCCGCCCGGCGTGCGCCGCTCCGGCAACACCGACGTCTACCGGCAGGCGCCGCTGCTGTGCGCGCTCGCCGCGGCCGGCCTGCCGGTGCCCGACGTCGCGTACGCGAGCGCCGGCGAGGAAGCGTTCGGAACGCCGTTCATCATGATGGAGCGCCTCGCCGGAATGCCGTTCTTCATCTGGCAGCCCGATCCGTCGTTCGACCGCTCCGCTGCCGCCGTCGCGCCGCTGTGGGAGCAGACGATCGACGCGATGGCGGCCCTGCACCGCTTCGACTGGCAGCGCCACTTGCCCGGCTGGGAGGCGCCGCGTCCTCTTGCCGACGAGGTCGTGCGCTGGGATCCGATCCTCGCGAAATCGCCGCGGGACGACTGGATCGCGAGCGGTCGCGCCGTCCGCGAGCGCCTCCTCGCGACGCACCCGAGCGGCGCGCCGGTCGGTCTCGTGCACGGCGACTGCCAGCCCGGCAACGCCCTCTTCGACGCCGGCCGGCTGACCGGCCTGATCGACTGGGAGCTCGCCTCGATCGGCAGCCGGCGCATCGACGCCGGCTGGATGATGATGGCGGCCGATCGCGCGAGCTGGCCCGACGACTGGCGGCCGTGCTGCCCGCTGACGCCGGAACAGATCGCGGCGCGCTACGCGCAGGCGATGGACGAGGTCTGCGACGACCTGGCGTGGTACCAGGCGTACGCGGGCTATCGCCTCGGCGCGATCTCGTGCCTCAACGTCCACCTGCACCGCAGCGGCCGCCGACCCGACGACACGTGGGAGCGTTTCGCGTTCGCGATCGCGCCGATGTTCGAGCGCGCAGCCGCGATCCTCGAGAACCTGCCGTTCACTGCCGGAGCCCAACGATGATCGATTTTTCCCTGCCGCCCGAGCACGCGGAGCTGCGCGAACGCGTGAGCGCATTCGTGTGCGACGAAGTCATCCCGCGCGAGAGCGACCCGCGCCAGGACGCGCACGGCCCGAGCGACGCGCTGCGCCTCGAGCTCGTCGCGCGCGCCCGCGCCGCGGGGCTGCTCTCGCCGCACGCGCCTGTCGCCTGGGGCGGCCTCGGCCTCGACCACCGCGGCATGGCGGTTGTCTTCGAGGCGGCCGGCTACAGCCTGCTCGGGCCGCTGGCGCTCAACATCCAGGCGCCCGACGAAGGCAACGCGAACCTGCTGCACAAGGTCGGCAGCGAAGCGCAGAAGGAGCGGTGGCTTCGCCCGCTCGTCGCCGGCACGATCCGCACCGTCTTCTCGATGACCGAGCCCGACGACGGTGCCGGTGCCGACCCGTCGCTGCTGAAGACGGCGGCGCACGCCGACGGCGACGACTTCGTGATCGACGGCCGCAAGTGGCTGATCACCGGCGTACCGGGCGCGGCGCTGAACATCGTCATGGCGCGCACCTTCGATGCGTCCGGCACCGATATCGGCGCCAGCATGTTCCTGGTCGATATCGACGCACCGGGCTTTCGCATCGTGCGCCAGCTCGACACGATCGATTCGGTTTCGCCCGGTGGCCATGCGGTGGTCGAGTTCAAGGGAGTGCGCGTGTCGAAGAGCGCCGTCCTCGGCGAGCTCGGCCAGGGGCTGCGCAACGCGCAGGTGCGGCTCGGCCCGGCGCGGCTCACGCATTGCATGCGCTGGCTCGGCGCGGCGCGCCGGGCCCACGACGTGGCAGTCGCCTACGCGCGTCGCCGCCACGCGTTCGGCCGCCTGATCGGCGAGCACCAGGGCGTCGGCTTTCAGCTCGCCGACAACGAGATCGAGCTGCACTGCGCCCGGCTCGCCGTTTGGCAGGCGGCGTGGCTGCTCGACCAGGGCCAGCACGCGCGGACCGAGACCAGCCAGTGCAAGGTCTACTGCTCCGAGGCGTTGAGCCGGGTCGTCGACCGCTCGCTGCAGGTGCTCGGCGGCCTCGGCATCACGACCGACACGATCGTGCAGCGCATCTATCGCGAGATCCGGCCGTTCCGGATCTACGATGGCCCGTCCGAAGTGCACCGCCATGCGCTCGCGCGGCGCATCGTCGGAGCCTGAACCTTCGCCCTCGCCAGGGAGACTTTCGTGCTGATCACACGCGCCGCGACCTTCGACGAAATCCACCGAATGTTCCGCTGGAACCTGCCCGAGCGCTACAACATCGCATGGGACGTCTGCGACCGCCACGCCCGGGGTCCCGAGCGCACCGCGCTGATCCACGAACGCGCCGACGGCAGCGTCGCGCGCTACAGCTTCCAGCAGGTGCAGCGCCTCGCCAACCAGTGCGCGCACATGCTCCGCCATCTCGGTCTCGCGCAGGGCGACCGGGTGCTGATCTACCTCGGGCAGGATCCGGCGACCGCAGTCGCGCACGTCGCCTGCTGGAAGGCCGGTCTGGTCTCGGTGCCGACGTCGCTCCTCTTCGGCACCGACGCGCTCGCCTACCGATTGCGCGACAGCGGCGCGCGACTGCTGGTCACCGACGCCGCGCACGTGCCGGTCGTCGCGGCGGTCCGCGACCAGGTGCCCGGGCTCGCGCACGTGCTGCTCGTCGACGGCCACACCGAGGGCACGCTCGATTTCTGGTCCGAGCTGGCGCGCGCGTCGGACGCGTTCGAGACACTGCCGCTGACGCCCGACACGCCGGCCTTCATCAACTACACCTCGGGCACGACCGGCCAGGCGAAGGGCACGCTGCAGGGGCACCGCTCGATGCTCGGGCACATGCCCGGTCTCGAGCTGGTCTACGACTTCCTGCCGCAGCCGGACGACGTGATGTGGTCGCCGGCCGACTGGTCGTGGCTCGCCGGCCTGATGGACGTGCTGATGCCGGCCTGGTTCTGCGGCCTGCCGGTGCTGACCTACCGCAATACCAGCTTCGACCCGGAGGAGGCGTTCCACCTGATGGGCAAGCACCGCGTCCGCATCAGCCTGCTGACGCCGACGATGTTGCGCCGTCTCAGCGTCGTCGCCGAGCCGCTGCGCCGGCACGGCGTTGCGCTGCGCTCGGTGATCAGCGGCGGCGAGTCGGTCGGCCGCGAGACACTCGAGTGGGCGCGCGGCGCGCTCGGCGTCGAGGTCAACGAGGTCTTCGGCCAGACCGAATGCAACATCGTCCTCGGCAACTGCACGCAGGTGCTGACGCCCAAGCCCGGATCGCTCGGCAAGGCCCTGCCCGGACACGTCGCGGCGATCGTCGACGACGCCGGCCAGGAGCTCCCGGCCGGCGTCGTCGGCAACATCGCCTTCCGCCGCCCGGACCCGGTGATGCTGCTCGAATACTGGGGCAAGCCGGAAGCGACACGCGCCAAGTTCGCCGGCGACTGGCTGCTGACCGGCGACCTCGGCCGCTGCGACGACGATGGCTACTACTGGTACGTGAGCCGCGCCGACGATGTGATCACGAGCGCCGGATACCGGATCGGCCCGGGTGAGATCGAGGACGCGCTGAACGGCCACCCGGCGGTATCGATGTCGGCCGTGGTCGGCGTCCCCGATGCCGTGAAGACCGAAGCGATCCGCGCCTTCGTGCTGCTGCGGCCGGGACACGCCGCGAGCGCCGAGCTGGCCGAGGCGATCCGCGAGTCGGTGCGCACGCGCCTCGCCCGCCACGAGTGTCCGCGCGACATCGAGTTCGTCGAGTCGCTGCCGATGACCGCGACCGGCAAGATCCTGCGCCGCGAGCTGCGCCAGCGCGCGCTCGCCAAGTCCTAGCCACGAGTCGATGGACAGAGCGCCCGGCAGGGCCGGCACGATGGGCGAACCTAGGGAAATCCTTGGGAGTGCGCGCTTGCGCAACGCGTCGTCGCCGACCAATATCAGAAGCGTGGGTTACCCACGAGTAACAACGACGCCGAGACAACCGGTCGGCCGGCGCAGGGCGCCACGTCGACCCAGGAGACCCCCTTGGCCCTTGCCGGGATCGTCGCATCGCCATGGTCGCGCCCGCTCGACCGCGGGCAGGAGCGCGCGATCAAGCGGGCCGCGGTGCTGCGCGCGGCGGCCCGGCTCTTCAACGAGCTCGGCTATCACGACACCTCGCTCGCGATGGTCGCCGCGCGCCTGCAGGTCACCAAGCCGACGCTCTACTACTACGTCCAGAACAAGGAAGAGATCCTGTTCGAATGCGTCCGCCTCGGCCTCGAGCTGCTGCGCTCGGCGATCGCCGACGCCGCGGCATCGGGCGGCAGCGCGCTCGACAAGCTGAAGGCGGCGATGCACGAATACGCGCTGATCGTCACGCGCGACTACGGCATGTGCCTGATTCGCGTCGGCGAGGATCCGCTGTCGCCCGCAGGCCGCAAGAAGCTGCGCCGCCTCAAGGCCGAACTCGACCACGAGTTCCGCGCGCTGATCGAGCAGGGCATCGCCGAAGGCTCGCTCGCGCCGTGCGATCCGAAGCTTGCCGCGTTCACGCTCGCCGGCGCCTTGAGCTGGATCGGCCGCTGGTACGACCCGAACGGGCCGCTCGGCGCCGAGGCGATCGCGCGCGAGAGCACCGCGCTCCTGCTGCGCGGCCTCGCGCCGCGGCGCAGCCGGCCCGGCCGGAGCCTGCGATGAAGGGCCGGCGCATCTCGCAGCAAACGATCGTCTTCGCGATCTTCGTGCTGATGTTCGTCGCCTTCGCGCTGTTCCTGCCCGGCTTCCTGACGGCCGGAAACCTGCTCGGCCTGCTGCAGAACGTCGCGATCCTCGGCATCCTCGGGCTGGCGATGGCGATCATCGTGATCGGCCGCGGCATCGACATCTCTATGGTCGCGGTGCTCGCCGTGCCGGCCGGCCTGGTCCTGCAGATGGTGCAGGACGGGCACTCGG
>DATMGW010000435.1:0-3625 GCA_035555295.1 Caldimonas sp. | reverse complement strand
GGGTAGTCCCGGCCAACAGCAGCCAGGCGCCCAGGCTGCAAGCCGATGCGCGCCGAGCCGCATACGCGTGATCAATTCGACCAAGGCCTGCGTGAATAGACGACCAGTTTGGAGCAGTTCAATCGCAAGGCCGGATGTCTGAAATGGGTCGACAGCGGCGATCGGTGGCACTAGCAAGCGGACACGCGACCGAACTTCGGCTTCGAACGTCGGCTTCCGAAGTGGACCTGCCTCCCACCATGGGAAACGCCCGACGTCAGCTTTGACTATGAGCTGACGTTCGACAACGAAAACCCGACCGGCTGCACATAGTCTGAAGGCCGAGATTCGCCGTCAACTGGTGACCGGCGGCTCATGGCCGGGGGTCCCGGTAACGGCGAGCGACGGCTTCGGAGCGGGGTTGCCGCAGCGCTACGCGTTGACCAACGAAATCTTCACCCGCCTTCCAACCGCCCCGCGACCCTCACCAAGGTCTGCAGCGTCGTCGCAGGGTTCTCCGGATTCAACAGCCGATCGAGCTGGGCGCGCGTCGTACCCATACGCTTCGCCATGTCGGTCTTCGTCAGCTGCGCCTTCTGCATGCAGCGCTGAAGTTCGTACGCAAGCAAGCGCTTGACGGATATGGCCTGGTCATAGGCGCCCTCTTCGCGCAGAAACCCGTCGCAGTCCGATCCGATGTGCGGGTTGACCTTCCTGGCTGTCTTCATCGTCATTCCGCTCTCCTGACCTTCTTCAATTGCTGCTTCGCGAGTTCCAGATGCGCTCTCGGCGTCTTGCGCTCCCTTCTTGACGGAGTTTTGCAGTGCTTGCTCCAGCGCGAAGACGTGCTCGACGCGCCAGGTGCCGCGCAGGGTTTCTTTGACAAGGTCAGCCCTGGCGCGGCGAATCTGCACGTCGCACAGCGCGAGCAGCGCAGGTGGGTCGCGCTCGCCGGCGACCGGCCATCTCCTCGTCGATCGTATGAGAGGAAGTGGCCGATTGCCGCGCTCCACCGCCGCCGACTTGTGATCCCCGCTTGTCCGCAGATCGTTCGGATCGCACGCCCCACGAATCGCAACGGGTCTGCTATGGCGACTTGTTTGGCGACCACTTTTCCCCTCAATGACAAACGGCTAGCAGGCGCTAACCTGCTAGCCGTTGTCATTACTGGTGGGCCCTGAGTGACTCGAACACTCGACCTACGGATTAAGAGTCCGCTGCTCTACCAACTGAGCTAAGAGCCCGAAAAACGGTGTGCTGTCTCGGTGGGTTCGTTTGTGGGTTGTGCGGGGCTCGAACCCACGACCTACGGATTAAAAGTCCGCTGCTCTACCAACTGAGCTAACAACCCGCCGAGCCCGCGATTATAGGGAGGCAGGTGTGATCGGCCGGGTAGTTGCAAGCGCCGCGAATTCTAGCGCACGGGTCGCCGCGACCATGCCGAAGGTCGCCGTCACGCCGACGCTCGAGCCGTAGCCGTGGCAGTTGAGCGAGCCGTCGACGGCGCACGCTTCTGCGCCGATCGGCGCCTGCACCGCCTCGCGCGAGTAGACGCAGGCGAGTCCCAGCTCGCCGTTGCGCGCCGCGCCGTGGAGCTTGCGCAGGCGCTGGCGCAGCGCAGCGAGGATCGGGTCGTGCGTCGCGTTCGCGAGGTCGCTGACCTCGACGCGCTCGGCCGCGCGCTTGCCGCCCGCGGCGCCGACGATGACCAGGGGCGTTCGCGTCGCCAGCGCCCAGGCGGCGATCGCAGCCTTCGCAGCGATCTCGTCGCAGGCGTCGATAACGGCGTCGACGCGCGCCGGAAGCAAGCCCGGCCAGTTCGACGCGGCGACGAACTCCTCGATCGCGTCGACCTCGCAGCCCGGGTGGATCCCGGCGATGCGCAGGCGCAAGGCCTCGACCTTGGCCATGCCGAGCGTGCTGTCGAGCGCCTGCACCTGGCGGTTGATGTTCGACTCGGAGACGTGATCGAGATCGATGAGGACGAGCACCGCGACGCCGCTGCGCGCCAGCGCCTCGGCGGCCCACGAGCCGACGCCGCCGACGCCGACGACGGCGATTCGCGCGGCGCGGATGCGCGCGTACGCGGCGTCGCCGTAGAGCCGGCGCAGGCCGCCGAAGCGGCGCTCGAGGTCGGGGCCGTCGTCGGCCGGCGTAGCCGCGAGCACCGGCGCCGCGACGAGCGCCGTCGCGTCGCCGTCGCTCATTTCAGCGACGCCAGGCGTTCCCTGCCGGCCTGCGCAGCCTCCGATTTCGGATAGGACTTGAGCAGCTCGTCGATCGTGCGCCGGGCCGCCTTCGTGTCCTTCAGCTCGGCCTGGCAATTGGCGATCGCGAGCAGGGCCTCGGGCGCGCGCGGGCTGTCGGGCGACGCCGTGACGAGGTTGCGAAACGACGCGATCGCCTCCTTGTAGGCGCGCAGCCCGTACTGCGCGTTGCCGAGCCAGAACAGGGCCGAGTCGCGATAGCCGGTTCCGGGAAATCGCTTCAGCAGGCCGGCGAAGCCGACCGTGGCGCGGTCGAACTCGCCCTTGCGGAAGGAGCCGAGCGCATCATCGTACTGGCGCTTTTCTTCCGGGTCGACGCTGAACTCGCGGTCGTCGATCGTCACCTTCTGCGGCTCGACCTTGCGCAGCCGTTCGTCGATGCCCTGCTGGACGTCGGTCTGCTTTCGCTGCAGCTCGGCGACGTCGCGCGTCAGCTGCTCGATCTGGCCGCGCAGCTTGGCGTTGTCGTCGCGCTGCTGGTCGATCCGCGTGTTCAGGTCGAGGAGGCTGCGCTTGAGTTGGTCGAGCTGCGCCGACATCGTCGTCATCTGCTCGGCCTGGCGCGCCCGCGCCTGCTCGTTGCTCTGCTCGAGCTGCTTGCGCAGGTCGAGGATGGCACGGCGCGCCTCGTCGTCGTCGAAGATGCCGGCGCGCGCCGGCGGCGCGTACGCGCCCGCGACGAGTGCGATCAGGGCTGCGGCGAGCGCGCCCTTCGCGGACCCGGCGATGCGTCTCACTTGGCCGCCAGCTCGACGCGGCGGTTCTTCGCCCAGGCTTCCTCGTTCTCGCCCTGCACCGCCGGACGCTCCTTGCCGAAGCTCACGGCCTCGAGCTGCGCCGGCTGCGCGCCGAGCAGGGTCAGCGACTTGACGACCGCGTCGGCGCGGCGCTGCCCGAGGGCCAGGTTGTACTCGCTGCTGCCGCGGTCGTCGGTATGGCCTTGCACCGACATGTGCTCCTTCGGATCCTTGACGAGCTCCTTGGCGTTGACCTCGATGACCGGACGGTACGCGTCGAGCACGACGTAGCTGTCGAAGTCGAAGTAGACGACGCGCGGCAGCGTCGACATCGCCGCCGAGTTGGCGCTCGAGACGTCGACCGACGCGACGCGGGTCTGCGAGCTCGCGGCGGCATCGCGCGCCGCATCCTGGTTGCCCGGAACGACGGCGCTGCCGGTGCGCGACTCGACCGGCGTGCTGTCGAGCGGTACGCTCGAGCAGGCTGCGAGCGAGGCCGCGGCGACGAGGCCGAGGAGGTGGTGGTGGCTGGTCTTCATGGTCTTCTCCTTTGCTGGAAATGCGCGCCCGCGAAGGCTGCGGCTATCGCCCGTACGGGCCCCACACCGGCTCGCGCAGATCGGCCGTCGCAGACGGCAGGCG
>DATMGW010000434.1:0-8548 GCA_035555295.1 Caldimonas sp. | reverse complement strand
GGGACGAGTCGACGCGATCGTGCAGCGAGCGCGCATGCCAGGCGATCTCGACAGCGTCGTGGCGTGCGAAGTAGCTGATCTCGAGCGTCTTCCACAGAGCCGTTTCGGTACCCTGCGGAAGCGAGACGAGGTTGAGCAGGTGCCGGGCCTCGAGGCGCTTGGCCTCGATCTCCGCGTCGAGGTTGGGCCGCGCCCCGCCGAGGGCGCGCAGGGTCAGCCGGTACAGGTCCTCGAGCAGCTTGCCTTTCCACGCGTTCCAGACCTTCGGGCTGGTGCCGCGGATGTCGGCGACGGTCAGCAGGTACAGCGCGGTCAGCCGCCGCTCGCTGCCGACCGCCTTGGCGAAGGCGGCGATGACGTCGGGGTCGGCGAGGTCTTCCTTCTGCGCGATCCGCGACATCGTCAGGTGCTGGCCGACCAGGTACTCGATCAGCTCGGCATCCTCGCGTCCGATCCCGTGGTCGCGGCAGAAGCGCCGCGCCTCGCGCTCGCCGAGCACCGAGTGGTCGGCGCCGCGCCCCTTGGCGACATCGTGGAAGAGGGCGGCGATGTAGAGGACCCAGGGCCGGTCGAAGGTCGCGGCGAGCTGCGAGCAGAACGGGTATTCGTGCGCGTGCTCCGGGATCAGGAAGCGGCGCACGTTGCGCAGCACCATGAGGATGTGCTGGTCGACCGTGTAGACGTGGAACAGGTCGTGCTGCATCTGTCCGACGATACGGCGAAAGACCCACAGGTAGCGCCCCAGCACGCTCGTCTCGTTCATGAGCCTGAAGGCGTGCGTCTGCCCCTGGCTGGCGCGCAGGATCTTCATGAAGATCGCATGGTTCTGCGGATCGCGGCGGAACTTGCCGTCCATCAGATGGCGCGCGTTGTAGAGGGCGCGCAGCGTCTTCGCCGACAGGCCCTTCGGCCCCACCGTCTGCTGGTAGACGAGGAAGGTCTCGAGGATGGCGTGCGGGTCGCGCTCGTAGAGGTCGTCGCTCGCCACCTCGAGCATGCCGCCGCGCTCGAGGAATTTCTCGTTGATCGGCAGCATCGGCGCGTCCTGCATGCCGTTGATGCGCTCCTCGAGGTTGAGCAGCACGATCTGGTTGAGCTGCGTCACTGCCTTGGCGGCCCAGTAGTAGCGGCGCATCAGCCGCTCGGAGGCGTGCTGGTCGTGCGCCGACAGGTAGCCGAAGCTCTCGGCGACGGCGGTCTGCAGGTCGAACACGAGCCGGTCCTCGCGCCGCCCGGCGATCACGTGCAGGCGGGCGCGGATCAGTTTGAGCACGCCTTCGTTGCGCTGCAGCTGGCGCACCTCGAAGGGCGTGATGAGGCCGTGCGCCGCGAGCTGCTGCCAGCTGCGCCCGAGCCCGGCGGCGCGCGCCACCCAGATCAGGATTTGCAGGTCGCGCAGACCGCCGGGGCTTTCCTTGCAGTTCGGCTCGAGCGAGTAGGGCGTGTTCTCGTACTTCTGCTGGCGCTGCCGCATCTCGAGCGTCTTGGCGCGCAGGAAGGCCTTCGCGTCCATCGCCGCCGCCGTCGCCTTCTGGAACGCGCTGAAGAGCTTGCGCTCGCCGGCGAGCAGGCGCGATTCGAGCAGCGCCGTCTGAACCGTCACGTCCGATTCCGCGATCGCCACGCATTCGGCGACGGTGCGCACGCTCGAGCCGATCTCGAGGCCGGCGTCCCAGCAGTCGGTGATGAAGCGCTCGGTGGCGATGCGCATGCGTTCGAGGTCGGCGTTGCCGTCTTCCGGAAGCAGGACAAGGACGTCGACGTCGGAATGCGGGAACAGCTCGCCTCGGCCGTAGCCGCCGACGGCGACGAGGGCGGCGCCGGCTGGCATGCCGCTCAGCTGCCACAGCTCGATGACGGTGCCGTCGACTTGACCGGCCAGCGAGCGCACCAGCGCGAGGGCAGCGCGCGCAACCGGCCGCGCCGCGGCGAAGCGCGCCAGGAGCGCCGCCTTGCCGTCGCGATAGCGCGTGCGGATCGCGGCGACGCCGTTCGCCGCTGAGGCGTCCGCATCGGGCGCCCGCACGGTGCCGGCTTCCGGCGCGTTCACGCCTCGCTGACGAATGCCGGCGGCGGCGGCGAGCCGGCGGAGAGCGTCATCACTTCGTAGCCGGTGTCGGTGACGAGCACGGTGTGCTCCCATTGCGCCGAAAGCGACCGGTCGCGCGTCACGATCGTCCAGCCGTCGCCGGTCTCGCGGATCTCGCGCTTGCCGGCGTTGATCATCGGCTCGATCGTGAACATCATGCCGGGCTCGAGCGCGTCGAGCGTCCCCGGCCGGCCGTAGTGCAGCACCTGCGGCTCCTCGTGGAAGCGCGCGCCGATGCCGTGGCCGCAGAACTCGCGGACGATCGAGAAGCCGTTCGACTCGGCGAAGGTCTGGATCGCGTTGCCGATGTCGCCCAGGTGCGCGCCGGGCCTGACCCGGACGATCCCCTTCCACATCGCCTCGTAGGTCTTTTGCACGAGGCGCTTGGCGGCGATCGTGCCTTCGCCGACGATGAACATGCGGCTGGTGTCGCCGTGCCAGCCGCCCTTGATGACGGTGACGTCGATATTGACGATATCGCCGCCCTTCAGCGCCCGCTCGTTCGGGATGCCGTGGCAGACCTGGTGGTTGATCGAAGTGCAGATCGACTTCGGGTACGGCGTGTAGCCGGGCGGCGCGTAGTTGAGCGGCGCCGGAACGGCGCCTTGCTCGTTCACGATGTAGTCGTGGGCGAGCTTGTCGAGCGCCTCGGTTGTGACGCCGGCCAAGACGTGCGGCGTGAGCATGTCCAGCACTTCGGAGGCGAGGCGCCCGGCGACGCGCATGCCTGCGACGTCGGCCGGGCTCTTGATACTGATCGTCATGCTCGGAATTATCGCATCGGCACCTTAGAATCTCGGGTTTCCACGGGGGTTTCCAGCCCCGCGCGATGGTCATCGGCAAGCACCTGCATCTCTTCGAGGGCGGCAACGCGCTCTCCGAATTTCGCGCCCGGGGGCTGCTCGAAAAGCTGCGCGCTGTGGCACCGACCCTCGAATCGATCGGCGCGCGTTTCCTGCACGTCGTCCGCAGCGACACGCCGCTGTCGCCCGAAGACCTGGAGCGCGCCGCGGCGCTTCTCGACTATGGCAATCCGTTCGTTGCGCGCGACGCCGACCTGTCGCTGATCGTCGCGCCTCGCCTAGGCACGATCTCGCCCTGGGCCTCGAAGGCGACCGACATCGCGCGCAACTGCGGCCTGCCGGTGCGCCGCGTCGAGCGGGTCACCGAATACCGGCTCGCCGTCAAACGCGGCTTGCTCGGCAATGCGAGGCTGCTCGACGCGAGCGAGCGTCGCGCGATTGCCGCGCTGCTGCACGATCGAATGACGGAGAGCGTGCTCGACAGCCGCGCCGAGATCGTCCGTCTCTTCGACTCCAGGAGCGCCGAGCCGATGGCGACGATCGCCGTCGACGACGACGGGCAGGCGCTGGCCCGGGCGAACGTCGACTTCGGCCTCGCGCTTTCCGCCGACGAGCTCGACTACCTGCGCCGCGCCTTTCGCGAGCTCGGCCGCGCGCCGACCGACGTCGAGCTGACGATGTTCGCGCAGGCGAACAGCGAGCACTGCCGGCACAAGATCTTCAACGCCAGCTTCACGATCGACGGCATCGCTCAGGAACGCTCGATGTTCCAGATGATCCGCGCCAGCGAGGCGGCCTCGCCGCAGTACACGATCGTCGCCTACAGCGACAACGCGTCGGTGATGGAAGGCGGCGTCGTCGAGCGCTGGCTGCCCGAGGGTCCTGCGAGCGCGCCGCGCTATGTGGGCCGCGACGAGCTCGTGCACGTGCTCATGAAGGTCGAGACGCACAACCACCCGACCGCGATCTCGCCGTTCCCGGGCGCGGCGACCGGCGCGGGCGGCGAGATCCGCGACGAAGGCGCGACCGGTCGCGGCTCGAAGCCGAAGGCCGGCCTCACCGGCTTTTCCGTCTCGAACCTGCACCTGCCCGGGACCGACGAGCCGTGGGAGCGCGAGCCCTACGGCAAGCCCGGCCACATTGCCAGCGCGCTGCAGATCATGATCGAGGGCCCGCTCGGCGGCGCCGCATTCAACAACGAGTTCGGCCGGCCCAACCTCGCCGGATATTTCCGCGTCTACGAGCAGAGCGCGGGCGGACGGCGCCGCGGCTATCACAAGCCGATCATGATCGCCGGCGGGCTCGGCTCGATCGCAGCGGCGCAGACGAAAAAGGTCGACTTCCCCGGCGGCACGCTGCTCGTTCAGCTCGGCGGTCCGGGGATGCGCATCGGCATGGGCGGCGGCGCGGCGAGCTCGCTCGCTGCCGGTGCCAACGCCGTCGACCTCGATTTCGATTCGGTGCAGCGCGGCAACCCGGAGATCCAGCGGCGCGCCCAGGAAGTCATCGACCGCTGCGTCGCGCTCGGCGCGGCCAACCCGATCCTGGCGATCCACGACGTCGGCGCGGGCGGGCTCTCCAACGCTTTCCCCGAGCTCGTCGACGGCGCGCAGCGCGGCGGCCGCTTCGACCGCAGCGCGATCCCGGTCGAGGAGAGCGGCCTCGCGCCGAAGGAAATCTGGTGCAACGAAAGCCAGGAGCGCTACGCGATCGCGCTCGACGCTGCCGCGTTGCCGGTCTTTCGCGCGATCTGCGAGCGTGAGCGCTGCCCGTTCGCCGTCGTCGGCGAGGCGACGGACGAACGCCGGCTCGTCCTGGCGGCGGATCGACGCGGCGACGGGAACGAGGTCGACATCGACATGCCGATGTCCGTGCTCCTCGGCAAGCCGCCGAAGATGCAGCGCGACGTCAGGCGCGTCGCCGCGCCTGCCGAGCCACTCGATCTCTCTCACGTTTCGCTCGCCACGGCCGCCTTCGACGTGCTGCGCCATCCGACCGTCGCGAGCAAGCGGTTCCTGATCACGATCGGCGACCGCACCGTCGGCGGCCTGTCGAGCCGCGATCCGATGGTCGGACCGTGGCAGGTGCCGGTCGCGGACTGCGCGATCACGCTGGCCGACTACGCGGGCTTTCGCGGCGAGGCGATGGCGATCGGCGAACGCGCGCCGATCGCCGTGCTCGACGCGCCTGCCGCGGCGCGCGTGGCCGTCGCCGAGGCGATCACGAATCTGCTCGCCGCGCCGGTCGAGCTCTCCTGCGTCAAGCTCAGCTGCAACTGGATGGCTGCCTGCGGCGAGCCCGGCGAAGACGCCGCGCTCTACGACTCGGTGCGCGCGGTCGGCCTCGAGCTCGCGCCGGCCCTCGGCATCGGCATCCCGGTCGGCAAGGACAGCCTGTCGATGCGGACGCGCTGGTCGAACGACGGCGGCGAAGTGAGGCAGGTGACGGCGCCGGTGAGCCTCGTCGTCAGC
This sequence comes from Caldimonas sp., assembly GCA_035555295.1. Classification (GTDB taxonomy): domain Bacteria; phylum Pseudomonadota; class Gammaproteobacteria; order Burkholderiales; family Burkholderiaceae_C; genus Schlegelella_A. Next base: position 3,185 of record DATMGW010000434.1, on the reverse strand, counting down.
GCCTTCGCGACGCTGGCCGACGTGCGCCCGGCGCTGACGCCGCAACTGCAGGGGGGCGACACGACGCTCATCCTCGTCGACCTCGGCAACGGCAGGATGCGCATGGGCGCGTCGATGCTGGCGCAGGTCACGGCGCAGCTCGGCGACGAGCCGCCCGACCTCGACGATCCGGCGCAGCTGGTGGCGTTCGCCAAGGCGATCGGCGAGCTGCGCGGCCGCGGCCTGGTCCTCGCCTACCACGACCGCAGCGACGGCGGCCTCTGGGCCGCGGTCTGCGAAATGGCGTTTGCCGGTCATCTCGGCGTGAGCCTGAACGTCGACATCCTCGTGACCGAGAGCGACGGCATCGCCGACAGCCGTGCCGAGTACGGCGACGCGAAGAACTGGGCTGCGCAGATGAGCGCGCGCCGCGAGGAGCTGACCCTGCGCGCCCTCTTCAACGAGGAGCTCGGTGCCGTGATCCAGGTGGCGACGGCGCGGCGCGACGAGGCGCTGCGGGTGCTGCGCGCGCACGGCCTGAGCAAGCTGAGCCACGTCGTCGGCAAGCCGAACGCGAAGGCCGTGGTAGAGGTGTGGCGCGATGCGAAGACGGTGTTCAGCGCTCCGCTGCGCGACCTGCACCAAGCGTGGGACGAGGTGAGCTGGCGCGTCTGCCGCCTGCGCGACAACCCGGCCAACGCCGATGCCGAGCACGAGGCGGCGGGACGGGTGGACGATCCCGGGCTGCACGTGCATCTCGCCGGGCCGGCTTTCGAAGGCGAGAAGAAGGATGAGCGGCGCTCCGTCGCGGCGCCCGCGATCATCCGCAGCGCGCCCAGGGTCGCTGTGTTGCGCGAGCAGGGCGTGAACAGCCACGTCGAGCTGAGCTACGCGATGGGCCGGGCCGGCTTCGAGCCCCATGACGTGCACATGACCGACCTGCAGGCCGGCCGAGCCCGCCTCGACGCCTTCGCCGGATTCGTCGCCTGCGGCGGCTTCAGCTACGGCGACACGCTGGGCGCAGGTGAAGGCTGGGCGCGCTCGATCCTCTTCAACCCGCAGCTTGCCGACCAGTTCGCGACCTTCTTCGCCCGCGCCGACGTCTTTGCCCTCGGCATCTGCAACGGTTGCCAGATGCTGGCCGCGCTCGCCGACATGATCCCCGGCGCCGCAGCCTGGCCGCGCTTCACGCGCAACAAGAGCGAGCAGTTCGAGGCGCGGCTGTCGCTCGTCGAAGTGCTGGCGAGCCCGTCGATCTTCTTCTCCGGGATGGCGGGAAGCCGGATCCCGATCGCCGTCGCTCACGGCGAGGGCTACGCCGACTTCTCGCAGCGCGGCGACGCGAGTCGGGTGATCGCGGCGATGCGCTTCGTCGACCACCGAGGCGAGCCGACCGGAGCGTATCCCGCCAATCCGAACGGCAGCCCCGGCGGGCTCACGGCGGTGACGACGACCGACGGCCGCTACACCGCGCTCATGCCGCACGCCGAGCGGGTGTTTCGTAACGTGCAGATGAGCTGGACCGCGGGGGATCGCAGCGCCGCGAGCCCGTGGCAGCGGATGTTCGAGGAGGCGCGACGCGCGCTGGGCTGAGGAGAGCCGGGGCTTCCTGCGTCGAAGACGCCGCTCATGCCGAAGCCTGCGACTGCGGCTTCGTCGACGCCGAGAATTCCGCGAAAGCTGCGAGCGCGTTGGCGCTGTACATCAAGGAGGGGCCACCGCCCATGTACACGGCGACAGCCAGTGTTTCCTCCACCTCTTTCTTCGTTGCGCCCAGCCTGACCAACGTCTTCATGTGGAACCCGATGCAGGCATCGCAATGCGCCGCGATTCCCAGAGCAAGGGCGATCAGCTCCTTGGCCTTTTCGGACAGCGCTCCGTCGGCGAACGCGGTGCGCGCGAGATCGCCGAAGCCGGTCATGGGGCCAGGAAGGTCGCTGCGCAGCATGCGCAACTGAGTGGAAACTTCGCGCGTGAGCTGTTGGTAGCCGGCTTCGGATTGGGTCATGTCGCCAGCTTGCGGCGAACCGGCTCCGAACGGCTTGACGAAGATCAACCGGTCGCCGGCGGGCACTCGAAGTCGTGTCCGCTTTGCAAGCGGATTTGCCGCGGATCGCCAGGACGACGCGGACCTTCAGCCGAGCGCCCGCTCGATCTCCGCGAAACTGCTGGCGATCGGCGTGATGTCGATCGCGGTTCCCAGCTGCCGTTCGATCTGCGACCGGGAAACGACGCCTCGTACCCGGCGCGGCGTCTTGTCGGTCGCGCGCTCGACGACCAGCAGGTGGTTGCGGCCGAGCCTCTTCAGCGTGGCGATCGCGTTGCCGACGGCGGACGCCTTCATGAGCTCGTAGTCGATCGCATCGAGCGTCGCCAGCTCCGTCATGATGTCGGCGACGCACAGCTCGTCGTAGCGCAGGTTGCGCTCGTGAACGACGCGCATCTGCTTGTCGCCGCGCAGGTCGGTCGCCGTGATCAGACCTTCGATGGACGGCATGTCGGTGACGACGAACAGCATTCGCACGCCCTGATAGATCATCAGCTGCTCGGCCTGCCGCAGCGTCGTCGCCGGGTGCGTCGTTGCCGCCTTGACCTGCGTCAGGTCGGTCATCACCTCGAGCGCCGGCGAGTCGAGCGTGACGGGCGCGCTGGTCCAGGGGTTGGCCTGCGCGATGGACGTGCCACGTTCCAGGCGTTGCGTCGGCAAGGCAGCATCAAGGTTCATCGATTCCTCCGAGAAGGATCGGCGCCGGCCGAGGCACCGAGTTCGCTACCTTACGCCAAAAGCCCGTCGCGGACCGCTCAGCGAACCGCCTGCGCCGATGTCTCGTCGGCCAGTTCGGCAGCATCGGCGACCGCCAGCGCCGTGATGTTGACGATGCGCCGCACCGTCGCCGACGGCGTCAGGATGTGCGCCGGCCGTGCCGCTCCGAGCAGGATAGGCCCGACCGTCACGCCTTGCCCGCCGGTCATCTTGAGCACGTTGAAAAGGATGTTGGCGGCGTCCAGGTTCGGCAGCACGAGCAGGTTGGCAGAGCCGGTCAGCGTGGATTCGGGCAGATAGCCGCGGCGGACGCTTTCCGAAAGCGCCGCGTCGCCGTGCATTTCGCCGTCGCTCTCGATCTCGGGAGCTCGTTCGCGGAAGAGGGCGTGCGCCGCCCGCATGCGGCGTGCCGATGCACGCGCCGACGAGCCGAAAACCGAGT
>DATMGW010000433.1:0-5264 GCA_035555295.1 Caldimonas sp. | reverse complement strand
ACCTTCGACGACCTCGGCGCACGGCGCGTCAAGAACATCGCCGATCCGATCCGCGCCTACAAGGTGTACGACGCGGCGCGCCTGGCCGTTCCCACGGCGGCGGCCGCGGTGCCCGCAGCGCCCGGGCTCGAGCGCGTCGACAAGCCGCAGATCGCCGTGCTGCCGTTCCTCAACATGAGCGGCGACGCCGAGCAGGAGTTCTTCGCCGACGGCATCACGGAAGACATCATCACCGAGCTGTCGCGCTTTCGCGACCTCTTCGTCATCTCGCGCAACTCGTCGTTCAAGTACAAGGGCAAGGCGGTCGAGGTGCAGAAGTTCGCGGGCGAGCTCGGCGTCAACTACGTCGTCGAAGGCAGCGTGCGCAAGGTCGGCAAGCGCGTGCGCATCACGGTTTAGCTGATCGATGCCGAAAACGACCGGCACATCTGGGCCGAGCGCTATGACCGCGACCTCGAGGACATCTTCGCGATCCGGGACGAGGTGACGACGGCGATCGTCGCGACGCTGCCTGGACGGGTCGAGGCCGCCGCGCGCAACCGCGCGGCGCGCAACCCGACCGAGAACATGGCCGCCTATGAGTGCGTGCTGACAGCAAGGTCCTGCATCACCGCAGCAACCGCGAAGACAACGCCAGGGCGCAGCGCCTGCTCGAGCGTGCGATCGAGCTCGACCCCGGCTACGCCCACGCGCACGCCTGGAAGGCCTGCGTTCTCGGCCAGACCTGGGTCTACGGCTGGTGCGAAAGCCGCGCCACGACGGAGGCGAAGATCACCGACGCGCTGCGCACCGCGCTGGCGCTCGACGACAACGATTGCGACGTGCACCTGATCCTCGCCGCGATCAACGTCGTCCAGAACAACCTCGACCAGGCCGCCTATCACCAGCGGCGTGCCCTGAGTCTGAATCCGAACGACGATCTCGTGGTCGTCCAGGAAGGCGAGATCCTGACCTGGCTCGGCCAGCCCAAAGAAGGGATCGAGTGGATCAGGAAGGCGATGCGCCTCAATCCCTATCACCCGGCGCGCTTCTGGAGCCATCTCGGGCGCACCTGCTTCGTCGCGCGCCGCTACGCCGAGGCGATCGACGCCCTCAAGTGCATTGCCCAGCCGGATGCGATGCAGCACGCGCTGCTGGCGGCGTCGCACGCTCGCCTCGGCAACGCCGCGGCGGCGGCCCAGCACCGCGACGCGGCGCTGGCGCAGACGCCCGCCTTCACGGTCGACGAACACCTGGCGACTCTGCACTACAAGCGGCCGGACGACCTCGAGCACCACCGGCAGGGCCTGCACGAGGCCGGCTTCGCGCTCTGAATCGGCGCAGCGGCGACAATGGAGGGTTGGCCTGCGCCGGTTGAGCGCGGCCGTCCTCCTTTTCCTCTTTTCGGCAGCATCAATGGCTCAGTACGTCTTCACGATGAACCGCGTGGGCAAGATCGTTCCGCCCAAGCGGCAGATCCTCAAGAACATCTCGCTCTCGTTCTTTCCCGGCGCCAAGATCGGCGTGCTCGGCCTGAACGGCTCGGGCAAGTCGACCCTGCTCAGGATCATGGCCGGCATCGATCACGACATCGAAGGCGAGGCGACGCCGATGCCGGGGCTCAAGATCGGCTACCTTCCGCAGGAGCCGGTGCTGGACCCGAACCAGACGGTGCGCCAGGCCGTCGAGGAAGGCATCGGCGGCGCCCTCGCGGCGAAGAAGCGTCTCGACGAGGTCTACGCCGAGTACGGCCTGCCCGACGCCGATTTCGACAAGCTCGCGGCCGAGCAGGCCGAGCTCGAAGCGCTGATCGCCGCCGCCGGCAGCGAGAACACCGAGTTGCAGCTCGAGATCGCCGCCGACGCGCTGCGCCTGGCGCCGTGGGACGCCCAGATCGGCCAGCTCTCGGGCGGCGAGAAGCGCCGTGTCGCGCTGTGCCGCATGCTCCTGTCGCGGCCCGACATGCTGCTGCTCGACGAGCCGACCAACCACCTCGACGCGGAAAGCGTCGACTGGCTCGAGCAATTCCTGCAGCGCTTCCCCGGCACCGTCGTCGCCATCACCCACGATCGCTACTTCCTCGACAACGCCGCCGAGTGGATCCTCGAACTCGACCGCGGCTCGGGAATTCCGTACAAGGGCAACTACAGCCTCTGGCTCGAGCAGAAGGAAGCTCGTCTCGAGCAGGAGCAGAAGACCGAGGACGCGCGCACCAAGGCGATGAAGAAGGAGCTCGAGTGGGTGCGCCAGAACCCGAAGGGCCGCCAGGCGAAGAGCAAGGCGCGCCTGGCCCGCTTCGAGGAGCTCTCCGACGTCGAATACCAGAAGCGCAACGAAACCAACGAGATCTTCATCCCCGTCGCCGAGCGGCTCGGCCACGAGGTGATCGAGTTCGTCAACGTCAGCAAGAGCTTCGGCGACCGCCTGCTCATCGACGACCTGAGCTTCAAGGTGCCGGCCGGCGCGATCGTCGGCATCATCGGCCCGAACGGCGCCGGCAAGTCGACGCTGTTCCGCCTCGTCTCGGGCAAGGAGAAGCCCGACAGCGGCACGGTGAAGGTCGGCGCGACCGTGAAGATGGCTTTCGTCGACCAGAGCCGCGACGACCTGACTGCCGACAAGACCGTCTGGCAGGACGTCTCCGGCGGACTCGACAACCTGACGGTCGGCAAGTTCGTGATGCCGAGCCGCGCCTACCTGGGCCGCTTCAACTTCAAGGGCAACGACCAGCAAAAGCTCGTCGGCAACCTCTCCGGTGGCGAGCGCGGGCGGCTGCACCTGGCCAAGACGCTGATCGCCGGCGGCAACGTGCTGATGCTCGATGAGCCGTCGAACGACCTCGACGTCGAGACCTTGCGCGCCCTCGAGGACGCGCTGCTCGAGTTCGCCGGCTCGATCATGGTGATCAGCCACGACCGCTGGTTCCTCGACCGCATCGCGACGCACATCCTCGCCGCCGAGGGCGATTCGAAGTGGTTCTTCTTCGACGGCAACTACCAGGAGTACGAAGCCGACAAGAAGAAGCGCCTCGGCGAAGAAGGCGCCAAGCCGAAGCGCCTGCGCTTTCGCCCGATGCATTGAACCCTGCGCCGGCTCGCCGCACGCCGAGATGCGGCGGATCGAGACTTTTGCCGGTTTCGAGAACCAATCCGTCGTCGTACCATCGAACGCGCCTCTCGATCCATACGCCGGGGTTTCGCCGCATGCCAACGCCTTTTCCGTCGCTCGCCCGCGTCCCGGGACTGGTCCTGGCTGCCGCCATTGCCCTGACCGGCTGCACGACCTTCCAGACCTTCATCACCGGCACCTCCGGTGGCGTCCCGGCCGTGAACGGCGGCGCCTCGGCCCCCGTCGGGGCGCTCGGGCCGGGCGGAGCGGCGTCGGGCCTGCGCCCGCCGGGTACGCCACCGGTCGCCGCCGCCCCCGGCGCGCTGCGCCCGTTCGCCGAAGTGATCAAGGAGGCGAAGCGGACCGACGGCGTGCTGGCCGTCTGGCAGAAGGACGACAAGGTCTGGCTCGAGCTCAAGCCCGACGACCTGAACGTTCCGTTCTTCCTCTCGCCGAAGCTCAAGACCGGCATCGGCGAGCGCAACTTTTTCGGCGGCCTGATGCAGGACAGCGGCATCGTCGAGTTCCGCCGCATCCATAACCAGATCCAGCTGATCTGGAGCAACGTCGACTACGTCGCCAGGCCGGGGACACCCGAGGCGCTGGCGATCGAAGCCGGCTACTCGCCGAGCCTGCTGGCGAGCGCGCCGGTGCTGAGCCTGCCAGAGCCCGAGCGCAAGTCGGTCCTCGTCGAGGCCAACCAGCTCTTTCTGGCCGACCTGCTCGGCTTCGGAATGGACCTGCAGCGCACCTATCGCCAGGGCTACTCCTTCGACTCGCGCAACTCCGCGATCACCAAGGTGCGGGCGACGCCTGAGCTCCTCGTCCTCGAGGTGCTCGGCCACTATGCGACGGCGTCGATCGCCTTGCCGCAACCCGGCACGCCGCCGGGGTTCCCGCAGCCTTCGGCGCCGCGCTCCCTGCCCGACGCGCGCAGCCTCTTCCTGACGATCCACTATTCGCTGGCGCGCCTGCCGGCCGTCGCGATGCACGGGCGCAAGGCCGACCCGCGCGTCGGCTACTTCGAAAGCGGCCGCTTCGATTTCAGCGACGATCTGCAGCGCACGCCGCGGCAGCGTTTCGTGCATCGCTGGCGGCTCGAGAAGAAGGATCCCGAGGCTGCGCTTTCCGAACCGGTCAAGCCGATCGTCTACTGGATCGATCGCAGTATCCCGTTGAAATACCGCGCCCCGATCAGCGCCGGCGTCCTCGAATGGAACAAGGCCTTCGAAAAGATCGGCTTCAAGAACGCGATCGAGGTCAAGGTCCAGCCCGACGATGCCGACTGGGACACGCTCGATTTCGGCGTCGCGTCGATCCGCTGGATGACGAACGCGTCGCCGACCTTCGGCGCGATCGGCCCGGCCCACGTCGATCCGCGCAGCGGCGAGATCCTCGACGCCGACATCGGCATCGAAAGCCTGTCGTCGCGCAGCATCCGAACCACGCGCTCGCAGATCCTTTCGGCGAGCGGCGTCGACAACGCTTTCGGCAGCACCGAGATGACTCCCGCGGAGCGCGCCTTGCTGCTGAGCGGCCGCGCCTGCACCTATGCCGAGGAAGCCGGCGAGCAGATGGCCTACGCCACCGACGTGCTCGAGGCGCGAGGCGACCTGGAACCCGGCAGCCCCGAGGCCGAGGCCTTCGTCGACGCCTACCTGAAGGACGTGACGATGCACGAGGTCGGGCATACGCTCGGCTTGCGCCACAACTTCCGCGCCTCGCGCGTCTATACGCAGCAGCAGTTGGCCGACCCCGTGTTCACGAAGGAGCACGGCATCACCGGCTCGGTGATGGAGTACGCCTCGATCAACCTGAACTCGGCCGACGAGCCGCGCGAGCGCTACGGCACGCCGTTCAACGACACGATCGGCCCGTACGACTACTGGGCGATCGAGTACGCGTACAGGCCGCTCGCCTCGGGCCTGTCGGCCGCCGACGAGCGCGCCGCGCTCGAGAAGATCGCCGGGCGCAGCGCCGAGCCGCTGCTCGCCTACGGCACCGACGAAGACAACTTCCTCGGCATCGACCCGGAATCGCTCCAGTTCGACCTCGGCAGCGACGTCGTCACCTTTGCCAGGAAGCGGATCGCGATCGCTCAGGACCTGCTCAAGCGCCAGGAGACGCGCCAGCTTCGGCCGGACCAGGACTACAACGTCCTCAAGCGCTCGATCAGC
>DATMGW010000432.1:0-3542 GCA_035555295.1 Caldimonas sp. | reverse complement strand
GACATCTTCGGCTTTCGCATCGCCGTCGGCACGCTCTCCGAGTGCTACGTGGCGATGGGCGTGCTGCACCAGCTCTACAAGCCGGTGCCCGGCCGCTTCAAGGACTACATCGCGATTCCCAAGGGCAACGGCTACCAGTCGCTGCACACGACGCTCGTCAGCCCGCTCGGCACCGCCGTCGAGTTCCAGATCCGCACCGAGCCCATGAATGCCGTCGCCGAAAAGGGCATCGCCGCGCACTGGCTCTACAAGGAACACGACGACGGGCCGGCGCAGGGCCAGGAAGCGCAGCGGCTCGGCGCCCTCTGGCTGCAGTCGCTCATCGACATCCAGGACGAAACGGGCGACGCCAACGAGTTCCTCGAGCACGTCAAGATCGATCTCTTCCCCGACGCGGTCTACGTCTTCACGCCGATGTCGAAGATCCTCGCCCTGCCGCGCGGCGCGACGGCGGTCGACTTCGCCTATGCGATCCACTCCGACGTCGGCGACCACTGCGTCGCCGCGACCGTCAATGGCGAGCCGGTGCCGCTGCGCACCGAGCTGCACAGCGGCGACGTCGTCGAGATCGTCGGCGCGCCGAACGCGCGTCCGAACCCGGCCTGGCTCAACTTCGTCTCGACCGGGCGGGCCCGCTCGAAGATCAGGCACTACCTGAAGAACATGGAGCAGGAGGAGTCGCGCGACCTCGGCGCCAAGATGCTGGCCCAGGCGCTGCGCGCCGAAGGCCTGGCGCTGCCGGGCGACGACTCGCAGTCGGCGACGGTCTGGCAGCAGCTGATCCGCTGGAGCGGCAACAAGACGCGCGACGATCTCTTCATCGACATCGGCCTGGGCCGCAAGATCGCCACCATCGTCGCGACCCGGCTGGTGCGCATGCTCGCCGAAGACGGGATCCGCCCCGACGCGCTGACGCTGACGATGGGCCGCTACGCCGTCGACGACACGACGCCGGCGCAAGGCCTCATCCTGATCGACGGCAGCGAAGGCGCGTCGGTGCAGCTGGCACCATGCTGCCGGCCGATCCCCGGCGACGCGATCGTCGGCAACCTCGGCCGCGGCGAAGGGCTGACGGTCCACACCGCCGACTGCAGCGTCGGCAAGCGCCTGCTCGAGCGCGACAGCGAGCGCTGGATGGGCGTCGAATGGGCCGACCTGCCGACACGGAGTTTCGAGACCGCGATCGTCCTGCTCGTGACGAACGGCAAGGGGGTGCTGGCGCAAGTCGCCTCGGCGGTCAGCCACGCCGAGGCCGACATCACGCACGTCGAGATGGGCAACGTTCCGCTCGGCGAGACGGCCGAGCTGACGCTGCTCCTGAGCGTGCGCGACCGCCTCCATCTGGCCGAGGTGATGCGCGGGTTGAAGCGCGCCCCGGCGGTGCTGCGGGTGGCGCGCGTCAAGCCCTGAGCGGCGCTCTGCCGGGCGCTTCACCTCCCCGGTGCGAACTCCCATTCACCCCGCACCGCGGCGGCACGGACGCACCGGGCCGGGAGGCTAGGAAACGCACCAAGGGCTGGCACCGCTCTTGCGTCGTACGATGCGCCATGCGCGTCTTCGTCATCTACTCCCATCCGGTAGAGACCAGCTTCAACGCGGCGCTGCATCGCCAGGTCGTCGAAAGCCTGAAGAGCGCCGGGCACGAGGTCGACGACTGCGATCTCTACGCCGAGGAGTTCAACCCGGTGCTGTCGCGCGAGGAGCGCCTCGGCTACCACGACGTTCCTGCCAACCAACGCCCGGTGCACCGCTACGTCGAGCGACTGCGCCGCGCCGACGCGCTCGTCTTCTGCTTTCCGACCTGGTGCTTCGGCCTGCCGGCGATGCTGAAGGGCTTCTTCGACCGCGTCTTTGTTCCCGGCGTCGCCTTCGACCTCAGCGATCCGCGCCACATCAAGCCCTCGCTGACGCACCTGCGGCGCATCGCCGCCGTCGTGACCTACGGCCGGCCGCGCTGGACGGCGTGGGCGATGGGCGACCCGCCGCGCATGCTGATGACGCGCTACCTGCGGCGCCTGTCGGGCGGCAAGGCGCGGATCGATTACCACGCCTGCTACCACATGAACGTCGCGACGCCGCCGCGCCTCGAGCGCTTCAAGGAGCACGTCGGCCGGGCCATGGCGCACTTCGCATGAGCGCCGCGCCGACCGGACCCGGCATCGCCCAGCCGCTGGCGCGCTACGCCGCATGGCGGCGCGCCGGAGACTTCGTGTTCCTGTCCGGCGTCATCGCCGTCGACCCGGCGAGCTCACTGATCGTTCGCGGCTACGCCGACATTCCCGACGCGGCCGCCGACCTGATCGGGCGCAGCGGCGAGTTCTCGACCGACCTCCGGGAAGGGCCGATCCTGGCGCAGAGCTGGTACGTGCTCGACCGCGTCCGGCAAACCGTCGAAGCGGCCGGCGGCACGATGAGCGACGTGTTCAAGCTGACGCAATACTTTCGCAACCTCGACCACTTCCCGTACTACAGCCGCGTCCGCAAGCTCTTCTTTCCCGGCGAGCCGCCGGCCTCGACCGTCGTCGAGGTGAGCGCCATGCTGCCGACGCCGGAGATCCTGATCGAAGTCGAAGCGACGGCCTGGTGGCCGCGCTGACATTGCCCCACCGCGAGGCTTTCATGCTGCACGGCTACAACCCACCGAAGCGCTTCCTTCCCTATCTCAGCTGGACCGAGATCGCGGCGCTTCCGGACCGCGAGAACACCGTGATCGTCCTGCCGACCGGGGCGATCGAGCAGCACGGCCCGCACCTGCCGTGCGCCGTCGATTGGGTGATCTCATCGGGCGTCGTCGGCCACGCGCTCGCCAGGCTTCCCGACACGGTGCCGGCGTTCGCCATGGCGCCGATCACCTACGGCAAGTCGGAAGAGCACCTGCACTTTCCCGGCACGATGACGCTCTCGGGCGAGACGCTGCTGGCGACGATGAACGAGATCGGCGAATCGGTCTACCGCGCCGGTTTTCGCAAGCTCCTGATCGTCAACGGCCACGGCGGCCAGCCGCAGATCATGGAGATCGCGGCGCGCGAGATGCGCCTGCGCCACGGCGACTACATCGTCGTGCCGAGCTTCACCTGGCGCGTGCCCCACGTCGCCGGCCGCTATCTCTCCGACAAGGAGAAGAAGCTCGCGATGCATGCCGGCCATGCCGAGACGGCGATCATGCTGGCGCTGGCCCCCGACACCGTGCACATGGAGCGCGCGGTCACCAACTATCCGCCCGAGTTCCCGTCGAAGCTGCTCTCCGCCGACGGACGACCGGCTTGCGCCTGGACGGCGCGCGACTTCGGCCCGAGCGGCATCATCGGCGATCCGCTGCCCGCGACGCGCGAGCAAGGCCTCGAGATCCTGGAGTCGCTGGCCCTCGGCTGGTCGCAGGCGATCACCGAGCTGCACCAGCTGCGCTGGGTCGTCCGCGACGAGCTGACCTGGGGCCGCGGCCAGCAGACCGGCCACATCCAGCAAAGCCTCGACGAATGAATTCCATCCCGTCCGCCGCCCATTCCGCACACCTTCAAGGAGCCTCCGCCATGAACACGACC
>DATMGW010000431.1:0-3472 GCA_035555295.1 Caldimonas sp. | reverse complement strand
CGAAGAACGGCCCGACGATCGCCCGCCACTCGGCAAAGAGCGGCCCGCCGCGGAAATCGACCGTGTGGTTCTCGAGCGTGTCCCACCAGATCATGAGCAGGTAGCGCTCCGCCGACTCGACGCCCTTGACGACGCGATGCGAACGGTAGCCCCTGGCGCGAGAGATCACCGTCTCGAGGCCGCGCTGGATCGCGGCGTCGAACTCGGCCTGGCGGCCCGGAGGGATGCGGATGTCGGCGACTTCGAGGATCATGGTGCCTGCCTTCGCGATGCGGAGCGTGGCAGTCTAGCGGCCGATCGTCGCCGCGTATTAGCCGGCCGTTAAAGGGCCCGCGCCGGGCTGTTCAGCGCATCCTCACACCCCGAGATGGCGCGCCAGCGCATCGACTTCGCCGGCGAGCGCCGACGACTCGCCGGCCAGGACGACGACGCCCTTTTCGAGGATGAGGGCGCGATCGGTCTGGGCGAGGACGGCGCGCGCGTTGCGATCGACGATGAGCGTGGCGATGCCGGTCCCGCGGATCGCTGCGATCGTGCGCCAGATCTCGGCGACGACCAGCGGTGCCAGTCCTTCGGTCGCTTCGTCGAGGATGAGCAGGCGCGGGTTCGTCATCAGGGCGCGGCCGATCGCAAGCATCTGCTGCTCGCCGCCGGAGAGCTGCTGGCCGCCTGAGCCGAGCCGCTCGGCCAGGCGCGGAAAGGTCGCGAGCACGCGCTCGAGCGTCCAGTCGCGCGCGCCGTCGGGGCCGGCGCGCGCCGTCATCACCAGGTTCTCGCGCACCGAGAGCCTGGCGAAGATGCCGCGGCCCTCGGGAACGTAGCCGATGCCGAGTCGCGCCATCCGTTCCGGCGCAGCGCCGGTGACGTCCTGTCCCTGCCACGAGACCGACCCCCCGGCCGCGGCGACGTAGCCCATCGCCGTGCGGATCAGCGTCGTCTTGCCCATGCCGTTGCGCCCGAGCAGTCCGAACGACACGCCGGCCGCGATCTCGAGCGAGACGCCGCGCAGCACGTGGCTGTCGCCGTAGCGGGTGTGCAGGCCGGAGACGGCGAGCAGCGGGCTCACTGGTGCACCCTCGCCCTGCGCGCGGTCCCGCCGAGCGGGATGGAGCGTCCCCTTCGGAGCGGCCGGGCGGGGACGCTCATGGCGCGTGGGCGTGCGGGTCGCCCAGGTAGGCTTCCTGCACGTCGCGGTTTTCGCGGATGCGATCAGGGATATCGCTGGCGATGACGCGGCCGTTGACCATCACGGTGATGCGGTCGGCGACGCGAAAGACCGCATCCATGTCGTGCTCGACGAGGAGGATCGCGTGCGCGTCCTTCAGCGCCGCGAGCAGGGCGAGCATGCGTCCGGTCTCTTCGGCGCCCATGCCGGCGAGCGGCTCGTCGAGCAGCAGCGCGCGCGGCGCCGTCGCCAGGCACATCGCGATCTCGAGCTGGCGCTTGGCCCCGTGGCTCAGCGTCCCGGCGATGCGCTGTGCTTCGCCGCGCAGGCCGGCGGCATCGAGCGCCCGCGCTGCGGCGTCGAGGCTCGCGGCATCGCCGGAGGCGCGTTCCCAGAACTGCCACGGCCGCGGTGCCCCGGCCTGCGCGGCGAGACGACAGTTCTCGAGGACGCTGAACTCGGGAAAGATCGTCGTGCGCTGGTAACTGCGGCCGAGGCCGGCGCGGGCGCGGCGCGGTTGCGACCAGCGCGTCACGTCACTCGAGGCGAAGAGGACGCTGCCCTGGCTCGGAGCGAGCTCGCCCGAGAGCATGTTGATGAGCGTCGACTTGCCCGCGCCGTTCGTGCCGATGACGGCGTGGATCTCGCCGACATGCAGGTCGAGCCAGACGGCATCGACGGCGACGAGCCCGCCGAAGCGCCGGCCGAGGCCCGTGCAACGCAGCAGCGCTTCGGGCGATGCGCTCGTCATGGCCGCGGCACCGAGAGCACCGGCGTCGCCCGGCAGCGGCGTCGGCTCAGCCATGCCTGGCGCGGCGCAAGCGCGCACCGAGGCCGATCAGGCCGCGCGGCAGGAGGGCGACGAAGGCGATGATCGCCAGGCCGAGGCTCAGCTGCCAGTGCGCCGCAAGCGGGCCGAGCAGCGCTTCCGACTGGCTCAGCTCCTTGAGCAGCGTGAATGCGGCAGCGCCGATCACGGCGCCGCGCAGGCTGCCGATGCCGCCCAAGATCAGCATCAGCAGCACGGCGCCCGATTCCTGCCAGGCGAGCAGCTCGGGGTTGACGGCGCCGTCCTTCACCGCTAGCAGCGCGCCGGCGAGTCCAGCAAGCGCGCCGGCGATGACGAATGCGGCGAGCTTGTACGCCGTCGTCGGAAATCCGGCGGCGCGCATGCGCTGCTCGTTGACACGGATGCCGGCCAGCGCGTGGCCGAAACGCGAGCGCAGGATGACGGCGAGCAGCGCGTACGTGGCGGCGAGCGCCGCGAGCACGGCGTAGTAGAGCTGCAGGCGCGCGCCGAGGTCGACGAGCGTCGTTCCGGCGACGCGCAGCATCGGCTTGACCGACAGGAAGATGCCGTCGCTGCCGCCGCCGACCTTGGTGTCGTGGACGACGAAGTACGCCATCTGCGCGAAGGCGAGCGTGACCATGATGAAGTAGACGCCGCGCGTGCGCAGGCTCAACGCGCCGACGAAGAGAGCGTAGGCGGCGGCACCGGCGACGGCGAGCGCGAGCACGACGATGAGCGGCGCGCCTTCGTCGCCCGAGACGAGCACCGTCAGGTATGCGCCGATGCCGAGGAAGGCGGCGTGGCCGAGGCTGACGAGTCCGGTCGCGCCGACGAGCAGCTCGAGGCTCAGCGCGAAGATCGCGTAGACGGCGATGCTCACGACCAGGTCCTGCGTGTAGGGCGAGACGAGCGCCGGCAGCAGCGCGACGACGACGGCGGCCGCGAGCGGGACGCGCCAGCCGCCCGGCTCGTGGCGGCCGATGTCGGGCAACGACCCGACGTCGGCGACGCTGCCGCCTGCAGCGAGCGGCTCAGTAGCCACGCTTCATCAGCCCTTCGGGTCGCCAGACGAGGATCACCGCCATCAGCAGGTAGATTCCGACGCCGCTCCACTCGGCGAAGAAGACCTTGCCGAAGGTGTCGACGAAGCCGACCAGCAGCGAGGCGACGAGCGCGCCGGTGATCGAGCCGATGCCGCCGATGACGACGACGACGAAGCAGACGATGAGGACGCCGCCACCCATGCCAGGATAGACCGAGGACAGCGGCGCCGCGATCATGCCGGCGAGCGCCGCCAGCGCGATGCCGCCGGCGAAGACGATGCGATAGAGGCGCCGGATGTCGACGCCGAGGCCGCGCACCATGTCGCGGTTGCTGGCGCCGGCGCGGATCATCATGCCCAGGCGGGTGCGGTTGACGACGACGTACAGGGCCAGCGCCACGACGACGCAGGCGACCGACGCGAAGACGCGATACCACGGATACGACATCAACTCGCCGAGGCGGAAGCTGCCGGC
>DATMGW010000430.1:0-8405 GCA_035555295.1 Caldimonas sp. | reverse complement strand
GGCCAGTGGTACCTGAAGCCGCAGGGCACGATCGGCACGGCGGCGAACACGTCGCCAGCCTCGATCAACGCCGAGCAGGCGTGGGACGTGACGACGGGCAGCGCGAGCGTCGTCGTCGCAGTGATCGACACCGGAGTACGGCGCGATCATCCCGACCTGCAGGGGGGTAACGTTCTTCCGGGTTACGACATGATCGGCCCCGATGACCCGACGGCGACGCCACTGACGTACTACACCGCCAACGACGCCAACGGCCGCCACGCCGGCGCAGACGATCCGGGCGACTGGGTGAGCAACAGCGACCTGACGAACCATCCGACCGTTTTCGCGAATTGCATCGTCGAGAACAGCTCATGGCACGGTACCCAGACGCTCGGCCTCATTGGCGCGGCAACCAACAACGGCACCGGCATCGCAAGCGTCGGCCGCAACGTCACCGTCCTGCCCGTCCGCGTCTTGGGCAAGTGCGGCGGCTTCGACTCGGACATCGCTGCCGGCATGCTGTGGGCGGCGGGCGTTCACGTGCCGGGCGTGCCGGACAACGCCAACCCGGCCAAGGTGATCAACATGAGCCTGGGCGGCAACCAGACCTGCGGACAGCCCTACACGGACACGGTGGCCCAGGTCATCGCGCAGGGCGCGGTCATCGTCGTCGCGGCCGGCAACGGCGACGCAAGCGGCAACGGCACGACCGTAGGAAGCCCGGCCAACTGCCCAGGCGTCCTCGCCGTCGCCGCGCTGCGCGCTCCCGGGGACAAGGTCGGCTTCTCGGACCTCGGGCCGGAGATCGCGATCAGCGCGCCAGGCGGCAACTGCGTCAACACGGGCTTGGGACAACCTTGCCTTTATCCGATCATGACGACGGCAAACGCGGGTAGCACAGTGCCGATCGCCGGCGCGGCCGGCGCGATCTACACCGACGCATTCAACGCCTCGCTCGGCACGAGCTTCTCGGCGCCGCTGGTCTCGGGCACCGTGGGCCTCATGCTCTCGGTGAAGTCGACGCTGACGCCGGCCGAGATCAAGGCCAAGCTGCAGGCCAGTGCGCAGGCCTTCCCGAAGACGGGCGGGACTGCTGGCATCCCGCAATGCGCGGATCCGGCGACGGCGGGCAGCCAGGACGAGTGCTATTGCACGACCGCCGTCTGCGGCGCCGGCATGCTCGATGCTCACGCCGCCGTGCTTGCCGCCCAGGGCGTGACCCCGCGCATTTCGGTGACGACGCCTACGCCGACGGCAGGTCAGACCGTCGCTCTCACGTCGAATTCGGTCGCTAGCTCCGGCGTCACCATTGCCGCGTACCAGTGGGCCATCACCAATGCCGGGACCACCGGGGCGACGATCACCGGCGCGGCGAACGGTTCCACGGTCAACGTGATGCCGACCGCGGCAGGCACGTTCACGATCAGCCTGACGACGACCGACAACAGCCACGCGCAGGCGACGACGACCAGCACCGTCGTGGTCGCGGCAGCGACCGTGGCGACGCCGCCCCCAACCCCATCGGCGGGCGGCGGCGCGATCGACGTCGGCTGGCTTGCTCTGCTACTGGCTGCCGTTCTTGCGCTTTTCGCCGAGGCACGTCTCCAGCGGCGGCGTGCCGCCGCACTCAGCGCACCGCTTCGCTCGTCTTCGCGCAGGCGCTGAAGCTTCGCCCCGACGCGTCCAGCTTCAATGCCGTCAGGCGCGCGGCCGTCGTCGCGTCGGCGACGCTGACGCGGTAGGTGTGCGTGACGCTCGTCGTCGTCGGCCCTGCCGTCTCGTTGCGGATGTCGATCCAGCCGCCCGGCGGCAGCATGCCCTTCAGCGTCGCTTCGGCGGACGCTGCGTCGGCGGCGGCGATCGGGCCGGCCTCCAGACACGTGCGGGCCACGCCGCCCGTCGCCGATGCCGCCAGCATCGGCATGAGGACGATGCTCGCTGGCCGGACCTGGCTGGCGATGCGCTCGGGCTCGCGGTCGCCGATCGAGCGCAGGCCGAACACGCCGTCGAACCAGCCGCGCGCGTAGCCGAAGAAGAGCAGGTTGGCGACGAGGATCGCCAGCGCGACGAGCCTCAGCATGTAGCACCCGTGCACTCTGCTGCCGGCGTCGATTCGCCCCCGGCGAGCCGCACGCTGACTTCGCCGCTGCCGATTCGCTCGATGCCTCGCCCGGTGCGCACGAGCAACTCGCCCGCGGGCGAAACGCCGACGGCGACGCCGTCGGCGACCTCCGCTTCGCCGGCGTTGCAGCGCACCGGCCGGCCGCGCAGCAGGTCGCGCGCCGCGAAGCGCACGGCGAAGGAGGCAAAACCGTCGCTCTCGAAGAGCCGGAGCGCGTCGAGCAGCGCCGGAACGGCTCGCGCGAGGACGGCAAGCGGCGTCGCCTCGGCATCGATCTCGCGCAGCCAGGCGACGCCGCTCGACGCGTCGTCGACGCGCTGCTCGCCGATGTTGAGGCCGACGCCGATGACGGCGACGCGCCGCCCGTTGTCCAGAGGCGCTGTCTCGACGAGGATGCCGCCGAGCTTGCGCCCGCCTTCGCGCGCGCCGGCGAGCCACAGGTCGTTCGGCCACTTCAGGACGACGTGCCCGGCGTTGGCGTCGTGATGCGGGTCGAGCGCTTCGGCCAGCGCGATGCCGATGGCGAGCGAGAGCCCCGAGAACTCGTTCGTCGCGAACGGCCAGGCGAGCGAGAAGGTCAGCGAAGCGCCCGGCGCGCCGTGCCAGCGCCGGCCGCGCCGGCCGCGCCCGGCCGTCTGCCGATCGGCGACAAGCAGGCGCGGGCGATCCGTCGCGGCGCGCGCCCCCTTGAGCAGGTCGGCGTTCGTCGATCCGGTCTCTTCGACCCACTCGATGTCGAGCGTCGCCGCCGCGCCGCCGAGCGCAACGCGCAGGGCCGGGAGGGCGACGCGCGGCCCGCTCATGGTTCGTCTAGGGGCGGGCCGGGCGAGCGCCGCGGGCTGCACTCATCGCTTCGCCGCGAGCATGGTGCCGCGGCAGCGCGGGCTGCCGCAGCGGCACTCGAACTGCTTCTTCACCTTGGCCGTGTGCCGGCCCTCGAGGACCAGGCCGTAGTCGTAGTGGAGCTCCTCGCCGGGCGCGATGTCGCGCAGCGCCTTGATGAAGACGCGGCCCGCGATTTCGTCCTCGTCGGCCTCGCAGTTCGGGTCGCAGGCATGGTTGATCCATTTCGCCGAGCCACCGTCGCCGCCGTCGATCACCCGCTTGTCGTCGATGTGGAAGAAGAAGGTATGGTTCGGGTCGTTCGGGTCGTGCGGGTGGCGGCGCTGCGCCTGCTTCCAGGTGATGACGCTGCCGGTGTACTCGACGATCCGCTCGCCGGCGGCGATCGGCGCGATCGCGAACACGCCCTTGCCGTGGATGCCCGAGCGGCGTACCTGAATTCGTCTGCCTCGGCTTTTCGGTGCCTGTGTTTCGGAGGGTTTGGGAGGGCTTTGTCGCGCCGTCGATTTCTTTGGGTACATTGAATTCATGGGTGCGCGCGCGTGGGCGTGCGCGCGAGAAGCCCGCATTGTATGGACGAGGCCGAGGCCGCACGCGAAAGACATGCCAAGAGAATGAGCACCAAGTCCCTGATCATTGCCGAGAAGCCTTCCGTCGCGCAGGACATCGTGCGCGCGCTGACGCCCGAAGCGGGCAAGTTCGACAAGCACGACGAGTATTTCGAGAACGATCGCTACGTCGTCACCTCGGCCGTCGGCCACCTGCTCGAGATCAAGGCGCCCGAGGAGTTCGACGTGAAGCGCGGCAAATGGAGCTTCGCGCATCTGCCGGTGATTCCGCCGCACTTCGACCTGGCTCCCCTCGACAAGACGAAGGGGCGGCTGAACGCCATCGTCAAACTGGTCAAGCGCAAGGACGTCACCGAGCTGATCAACGCCTGCGATGCCGGACGCGAGGGCGAGCTGATCTTTCGCCTGATCCAGCAGCACGCGAAGTCGAAGCAGCCCGTCAGGCGTCTGTGGCTGCAGAGCATGACGCCGGCGGCGATCCGCGACGGCTTCCTGCACCTTCGCAGCGACAAGCAGATGCTGCCGCTTGCCGACGCGGCGCGTTGCCGCTCCGAGGCCGACTGGCTCGTCGGCATCAACGGCACGCGGGCGATGACGGCCTTCAACTCGCGCGACGGTGGCTTCTTCCTCACGACCGTCGGCCGGGTCCAGACGCCGACGCTGTCGATCATGGTCGAGCGCGAGGAGCAGATCCGCAAGCACGTCTCGCGTGACTACTGGGAGGTGCGCGCGACCTTCACCGTGGCGGCGGGCGAGTACGAAGGCAAATGGTTCGATCCGGCGTGGAAGAAGAACGCCGACGATGCCGAGCTGCGTTCCGACCGCCTCTGGAACGAGGCCGACGCGATGGCCATCGCCGCTGCGGTGCAGGGCGAGCCGGCGTCGGTCAGCGAGGAAGCCAGGCCGAGCACGCAGGCGGCGCCCCTGCTCTACGACCTGACGAGTCTGCAGCGCGAGGCGAACTCGCGCTTCGGCTTCTCCGCGCGCACGACCCTCTCGATCGCGCAGGCGCTCTACGAAAGGCACAAGGTCCTCACCTACCCGCGCACCGACAGCCGCGCCTTGCCGGAGGACTACGTCGCCGTCGCGAAGCAGACGGTCGAGATGATCTCGAAGGAGAGCCTGCCCGGGCCGCTCAAGCCGCTCGCCCAGCACGCGAGGACGGCGCTGAAGGAGGGCTACATCAAGGCGTCGAAGCGCATCTTCGACAACGCCAAGGTCTCGGACCACTTCGCCATCATCCCGACCCTGCTCGCGCCGAAGAGCCTCACGGAGATCGAAGCCAAGCTCTACGACATGGTCGCCAAGCGCTTTCTGGCCGTCTTCTTCCCGGCCGCCGAGTTCATGGTGACGACGCGGATCTCGACCGTTGCCAACCCTCACCCCAGCCCTCTCCCGCAAGCGGGAGAGGGAGCACGCCGTGAGTACAAGTTCCAGACCAACGGCAAGGTCATGGTCCGGCCGGGGTGGCTTGCCGTCTACGGGCGCGAGGCGCAGGAAGACGACGCCAACCTGGTCGCGGTCGGCGCCGGCGAGCTGGCACGCACCGAAAGCGTCGACGTCAAGGCGCTGAAGACGAAGCCGCCGGCGCGCTATACAGAGGCGACGCTGCTCTCGGCGATGGAAGGCGCGGGCAAGCTGATCGACGACGATGAGCTGCGCGAAGCGATGCAGGAAAAGGGTCTCGGCACGCCGGCGACGCGCGCCGCGATCATCGAGGGCCTGATCTACGAGAAGTACATCCACCGCGAGGGGCGCGAGCTAGTCCCCGGCGCCAAGGCCTTCCAGCTCATGACCTTGCTGCGCGGCCTCGATATCGAGGACCTGACCAAGCCTGAGCTCACCGGAAACTGGGAATACCAGCTCGCCGAGATGGAAAAGGGCCACCTCGAGCGCGGCACCTTCATGCAGCGGATCGCCGAGATGGCGGAGCGGATCGTCCGCAAGGCCAAGGAGTACGACCGCGACACGATCCCGGGCGACTACGCGACGCTCGCGGCGCCGTGCCCGAACTGCGGCGGCGTCGTCAAGGAGAACTACCGCCGCTATGCGTGCACGGGCATCCCGGGCAGAACCGAGCCGTGCGGCTTTTCGATCAGCAAGATCCCGGGCGGGCGCGCTTTCGAGCTGCCCGAGGTGGAGCAGTTCCTGCGCGACAAGCGGATCGGCCCGCTCGAGGGCTTTCGCTCGAAGGCCGGCTGGCCGTTCACGGCCGAGATGAAGCTCGTCCGCGACGACGAGCTGAACAACTGGAAGCTCGAGTTCGATTTCGGCGAGGAGCAGAAGCGCGAAGGCGAGTCGGGCGAGGCGGTCGATTTCTCGCAGCAGGAGAGCCTGGGAATCTGCCCGAAGACGCAGGGCAAGGTCTACGAGTTCGGCGCCAACTACGTCTGCGAGCACGCCGTCGGCGCCAATGTCATCTGCGATTTCAGGAGCGGCAAGGTCATCCTGCAGCAGCCGGTCGCGCGCGAGCAGATGGCCAAGCTGCTCGCCACCGGACGTACCGATCTGCTCGAGGGCTTCGTCTCGAACAAGACGCGGCGCAAGTTCAAGGCGCGCCTGGCCTGGGATGCCAAGGAAGGCAAGGTCGTCTTCCAGTTCGAGCCGCGGCCGCCGCGCGCGGCGAAGAAGACCCCGGCCAAGGGGGCGGCCAAGAAGAAAGCCCCCTGAGCGCCCCGCGAGCGCATTCCCGAGGTCGGCCGCATCTACATCGAGTCGCGCCGGGTCAGCGCCGAGGATGCCGAGCCGATCGCGGCGCCCGAGTCATAGACTCTGCAGTGCACGCCAGGAGGATTCCATGAGAAACAAGCACGCTCTTCGACGCCTTGCGATCGGCGCTTCGCTCTTCGTCCTGGCGCCCTTGGCGACCCAGGCGCAGACCTCCGCGACGAAACCGCCGCCCCGGCTGCAACCGAACGTTCCCACGGGAATCCCGGCCGGCGTCGACTCCGGAACGCCCGCGACGAGCGATTCGATGCAACTCGGCACGCCGGTCCCGCCGGCGGTGAACGATTCGCGCAACTCGGCGGCGGCGCGAGCCGCCGCCCGGTCTGGCCCGCGTGCACCGCTGAGCGCTGCTTCGGCTGCGTCGGCGCCCGCGAGCGGAGCAGCCGAACAAAAGGCCGTGCCGGCCAAGCCGGCTAAGCCGGCGAGCCGACGGACGCCGTAGCGACGAGCTCGTTGAAGAGGGCGAGCGAGGCCTTGCCCGAAACCGAGTACGGATCGAGCAGGGCGCGCTCCGAGTACTTCAGGAGCAGCGACGGATTGAGCCGCGTCATGTTGACCTGCCCCATCGGCCAGCTCGAGAAGTGGCGCTCGCCGATCTCCTCGTAGCTGAGGAGAACGACCTCGCGATGGCGAGGGTCCTGGGCGATCCGGTTGTACAGCGCGCTCACCGCGCCGCGCGCGCCCTCGAGCACCTGCAGGAAGATGCCGGCGTTGAAGCAGTAGCAGAGCACGCCGGTGACGCCAGTGGCGGCGTTGTTCTCCTTCGACTTCTTCAGGATCGCGGCGAGCTGCTCGGCGCTCACCGATTCGGCGGCGCGGCTGGCGTACATCAGGCGGACCAGCATGTCAGTTCTTCTTCGACAGCAGCGACAGGAACTCGCGGCGCAGGCTCGCGTCCTTCAGGAAGGAGCCGCGCATGACGCTGTTCGTCATCATCGATTCATCGTCCTTGACACCGCGCCAGTGCATGCAGAAGTGATCGGCCTCCATGACGATCGCCAGCCCGTCGGGCTTGACGCGATCCTGCAGCACGTCGGCGAGCATCGTCACCGCTTCTTCCTGGATCTGCGGCCGGCTCATGATCCAGTCGCAGATGCGCGAATACTTCG
The DNA here is from genome assembly GCA_035555295.1 of Caldimonas sp. GTDB lineage: Bacteria > Pseudomonadota > Gammaproteobacteria > Burkholderiales > Burkholderiaceae_C > Schlegelella_A. The sequence goes on along the minus strand of DATMGW010000430.1, from coordinate 1,053 downwards.
ACAGGCCGATCAGGTTCGAGTGCTCATTCGGCAAAAGGCCGATCCAGACCTTGCCGAGGATCGGGCACAAGTGATGCGAGCAGGCACTGCGCACCTTCACCGGGCCGACGATCATCAGCTCGTTCAGGCGCGAGACGTTCGGAAACTCCGTGACCGACGGGATCGGCACGTAGCGGCCGTGGAAGACCTCGGTGAGGAACATCTTGGCGATGCGCCTGGCCGTCTCGTTCGTGTTGTGATCGCTCTCGGTGTCGATGACGAGCGAGCGCAGCACGCCCTGCATCTTTTCCTCGACCTCGGCGCGCAACTCGTCGATCTCGCCGGGCTCGATGAAGCGGGCGATGTTGTCGTTCGCGTGATAGCGGCACTCGGCGCCGATCAGCCGGTAACGGATGCGATCGGACGCGGGAAGGCGCGACAGGTCGCCTTCGCTGCGAAAGATCGGGGTGGGTTTCTCGCCGGCCATGCGCGGACTGCTCGAAAGGATCGGGGCTGCGAGCGTACCGCAGCTTTGCCGGTGTGGGATTGCCCTCGGTCCGCAACGTAGACTGAACTCGATGCCGCAAGCCCCCCAGTCCGCCGCGCTCGCGCTCGCTCGCCTGCTCGGTCACCTGGCGGACGCGATCGAGGCGGTTCGCGGCGGCCACTCGCTGAACGAGGCCCTGCCGCGCTGCCCGGCCGAGGCGCGCCCGGGCACCCAGGCGCTCGCCTTCCACGCGATGCGCTGGCTCGGCTCGGCCGAGGTCGTGCGGCGCGCCCTCGCGGCGAAGGCGCCGCCGGCGAAGGTCGACGCCTTGCTGCTGGGCGCGCTCGCCCTGCTCTGGCCGGCGGGCGGGCCGCCCTACGCGGACCACGTCCTCGTCGATCAGGCCGTCTCGGCGGCGCGCGCTCGCTCGGCGTCGAGCGCGCCGTTCGTCAACGCTGTTCTGCGCCGCTTCGTTCGCGAGCGCGATGCCGTCGTCGCCGCGGCACTGAACGATCCGCTGGCGCGCTGGAACCATCCGGCCTGGTGGCTCGATCGCCTGCGCGACGACTGGCCCGACGAGTGGCAGG
>DATMGW010000429.1:0-3558 GCA_035555295.1 Caldimonas sp. | reverse complement strand
CGGCGGTCGCTCCGCCGACCCCGTCGCCGCAGCCGTTCGAGTCGGCGGCATTCGTCGTGCGCACGGCGATCAGCACCGAGCCGCGCGACGGCCGCCTCTACATCTTCATGCCGCCGGTTTCCTCGCTCGAGGACTACCTCGAGCTCGCCGCCGCCGTCGAGGACACGGCACGGGCTTTGCACACGCCGGTCGTTCTCGAAGGCTATGAGCCGCCCCGGGATCCGCGCCTGAGCATCCTGCGCGTCACCCCGGACCCGGGCGTGATCGAAGTCAACATCCACCCGGCGTCGAGCTGGCCGCAGCTCGTCGAGCAGACGACGCATCTCTACCAGGCGGCGCGCGAGACGCGCTTGTCGACCGAGAAGTTCATGCTCGACGGGCGCCATACCGGCACCGGCGGCGGCAACCACTTCGTCCTCGGCGGCGCGACGACGAACGACTCGCCTTTTCTGCGCCGGCCCGACCTGCTCGCCAGCATGATCGGCTACTGGCACAACCACCCGGCGCTCAGCTACGTCTTCTCGGGAATGTTCGTCGGCCCGACCAGCCAGGCGCCGCGCATCGACGAAGCGCGCAACGACTCGGTCTACGAGATCGAGACCGCATTCGCCGAGCTGCGCCGCGTCGCCGACGCCGAGAGCGGTCGCTCGCCGCCGTGGCTGATCGACCGGCTGCTGCGCAACCTGCTCATCGACGTTACCGGCAACACGCACCGCGCCGAGTTCTGCATCGACAAGCTCTTCTCTCCCGATGGCCCGGCAGGCCGCCTTGGCCTGCTCGAGATGCGCGCCTTCGAGATGCCGCCGCACGCGCGCATGAGCCTCGTCCAGCAGCTGCTGATGCGCTCGCTGGTGGCGCGCTTCTGGGCCGAACCGTATCGGCCGGAGCGGCTGGCGCGCTGGGGCACCGAGCTGCACGACCGCTTCATGCTGCCGCATTTCGTCTGGGAAGACCTGCGCGACGTCGTCGATGAGCTGCGCGCCTTCGGCTATTCGCTCGAGCTCGAATGGTTCGCACCGCACCTGCACTTCCGCTTCCCGCTGCTCGGCGACTTCGCCGCGGCCGGCGTCGACGTCGAGCTGCGCATGGCACTCGAGCCCTGGCACGTGCTCGGCGAGGAGAACGCCGCCGGCGGGACGGCGCGCTATGTCGACTCGTCGCTCGAGCGCATCGAGGTCAAGGCAAGCGGCCTGGTCGGCGAGCGTCACGTGCTCACGTGCAACGGAAGGCGCGTGCCGCTGCAGCCGACCGGCGTCGCCGGACAGTTCGTCGCCGGCATCCGCTATCGCGCCTGGAACCCGCCTTCGGCGCTGCACCCGACGATCGGCGTGCACACGCCGCTCGTCATCGACTTGGTCGACATGTGGATGGGTCGATCGCTCGGCGGCTGCCAGTACCACGTCTCGCACCCGGGCGGAATCAACTACACGACCTTTCCCGTCAACGAGCTCGAGGCGGAGGCGCGACGCCTGGCGCGATTCTTCCGCACCGGGCACACGCCGGGGCACGTCGTCGTCGCCGCGGAAGCGCCGAATCCCGACTTCCCGCATACCCTCGACCTGCGTCGCCCGGTCGCCTGAGGGGCAGGCAGGTTCATGGCCCTGTTGACGAAGCTGATCGCCGGCTATGCCGCGCCGGACGATCGCTACGACGAGCTGCTCACCGCCTCGGGCCAGCCGCGTCCGCACTGGGATGCGTTCGTCCGCTCGTTCGCCGAGCGCGGCGAGCGCGAGGTCAGCGACACGCTGACGCTGACCGAGCGGCAGATCCGCGAGCAGGGAATCACCTACAACGTCTACGCCGACGCGATGGGCGCACATCGGCCCTGGGAGGTCGACCCGATCCCGCTGCTCCTGCCTGCCGACGAGTGGGAGGCGATCGCCGCCGGGATCGAGCAGCGCGCCGACCTGCTCAACCGCGTCCTCGACGACATCTACGGCGCGCAGACGCTGCTCAAGAGCGGCGCGATCCCGCCGCCGGTCGTCTTCGGGCACCGCGGCTTCCTCGGCCCGGTCCAGGGCCTGCGCCCGGCCGGAGGAATGCACCTGCTGCAATATGCCGCCGACCTGGCGCGCTCGCCCGACGGGCGCTGGTGGGTCGTCAGCGATCGCACCCAGGCACCCTCCGGGTCGGGCTACGCGCTCGAGAATCGCCTCGTCGTCTCGCGCGTCTTTCCGCAGATGTTCCGCGCCTTGCCGGTGCAGCATCTCGCCTCGTTCTTCGACGCCCTGCGCTCGGCTCTGCTGCGCTGGGCGCCGCGCGGCGACGGACCGCCGCGCATCGTCCTGCTGACGCCCGGTCCCTACAACGAAACGTACTTCGAGCACGCGCTGCTTGCGCGCTACCTCGGCTTCACGCTCGTCGAAGGGAGCGACCTGACGGTGCGCGATGACCGCGTCTGGCTGAAGACGATCGCCGGCCTGCAACGCGTCCACGCGATCGTGCGCCGCCAGGACGACGACTACTGCGATCCGCTCGAGCTGCGCTCCGATTCGGCCCTCGGCATCGCCGGTCTCACGGAGTGCGCCCGGCGCGGCAGCGTGCTGCTCGCCAACGCGCTCGGCTCGGGGGTGCTCGAGTCGGGCGCGCTGCTCGGCTACCTGCCCAGGCTGGCGCGCCGGCTGCTCGGCGAGCCGCTCCTGCTGCCGTCGGTCGCGACCTGGTGGCTCGGCGAAGAAGCCGCCTTCGAAGACGCCTGGCGGCATCCCGAGCGCCTCATCATCAAGCCGCTCGAGCGATCGGCGAGCGAGCGGCCGATCGTCATCGAGGACCTGTCGGACGGCGAGCGCAACGCGCTGCGCGAGCGCATCGCGGCGCGGCCGCAGCACTACGTCGCCCAGGAATGGGTGCACGTCTCGAAGGCGCCTGTCCTCGAGCGGCGCGCCGGCGAGGCACTCGCGGCGCGCACCGTGGGCCTGCGCGTCTTCGCCGTCGCCACGCCGAGCGGCTGGCGGGTCATGCCGGGCGGGCTGACGCGCGTCGCCGGCGAAGAGGACTCGCGCATCATTGCGATGCAGCGCGGCGGCCGCTCGAAGGACACCTGGGTCCTCTCGGACGCGCCCGTCAACGTCGCGTTCTCGCTGCTCTCGAAGACGGTGACTGCGGACGAGCTCGTCGACTCGAACGCGACGCTCGCTTCGCGCGCCGCCGAGAACCTGTTCTGGTTCGGCCGCTACGGCGAGCGCTGCGACGCGTCGCTGCGTCTGCTGCGCGTTGCCCTGGGCCACGTGCTCGACGATCCGGGCGCGCGCGCCGGCGCGATCCAGCCGGCGTGGATCCTCGCCGAGCAGCTCGGGCTGATCAGCTCGACGAAGAACGTCGCCCGCGCCCTCAGGCGCGCCGCGACGAACCCCGAGGAGACGCTGAGCCAGCGGCTGCGCCAGCTGGCGCGCGTCGCCTTCAGCCTGCGCGACCGCATGTCGGCCGACCACTGGCGCACGCTGAACCGCCTGATCGCCGATCCGGTCTTCCAGCGCGAGCCGTCGCTGCCGAACACGCTGGTCTGGCTCGATCGCGCCGTGACCGCGATGGTGACGCTCTCCGGCTTCGTTCTCGACG
>DATMGW010000428.1:0-2102 GCA_035555295.1 Caldimonas sp. | reverse complement strand
CCGTAGCCGCGCTCGCGCGCCGCCGGCACTTCGGCGAAGAGCTCGCGGATCGGCGTGAACAGTCCCGTGTAGGTCGCCGGATTCGAGCGCGGCGTGCGGCCGATCGGCGACTGGTCGACGCTGATCACCTTGTCGAACGCGTCGAGGCCGACGATGGCGTCGTGCGGCTCGGGCTCGGCGTGGCTGTTGTAGAGGTTCTTCGCGACCGCGGCGTAGAGCGTGTCGTTGACGAGCGTCGACTTGCCCGACCCCGAGACGCCGGTGATGCAGGTGAACAGACCCACCGGCAGCGCGACTTCGATGTTCTTCAGGTTGTTGCCGCGCGCTCCGGAGATGCGCAGCCAGGCGTCGGCCGCCGGCAGGGCGCGCCGCTTCGGCACGGCGATGCCGAGCGTATGCGCGAGATAGCGGCCGGTCAGCGAGCCGGGCGCCGCGGCGACGCCGTCGGGCGTGCCTTCGGCCATCACCTGGCCGCCGTGCACGCCGGCGCCCGGGCCCATGTCGATGACGTGGTCGGCGGCGCGGATCGCTTCTTCGTCGTGCTCGACGACGAGGACGCTGTTGCCGAGGTCGCGCAGATGGCGCAGGGTGCCGATGAGACGCGCGTTGTCGCGCTGGTGCAGGCCGATCGACGGCTCGTCGAGCACGTACATGACGCCCGTGAGGCCCGAGCCGATCTGCGAGGCGAGGCGGATCCGCTGCGCCTCGCCGCCCGAGAGCGTCTCGGCGCTGCGGTCGAGGCTCAGGTAGTTCAGGCCGACGTCGTTCAAGAACTTCAGGCGCGAGCAGATCTCGCGGATCACCTTGGCGGCGATCTCGGCTTTCGCGCCCTGCAGGACGAGCCCGCCGAACCAGTCGAGCGCCTCGCGCAGCGTGAAGTGCTCGACGCGAAAGATCGGTTCGCGCTCGCCGCTCTTCGCATCGACGATGAAGACGTTCCTCGCCTCGGCGCGCAGGCGAGCGCCGTGGCAGTCGGGACACGGCTTGGCGCTCTGGTAGCGCATCAGGTCTTCGCGCACCGCGACGGAATCGGTCTCGCGGAAGCGCCGCTCGAGGTTGGGCAGGATGCCTTCGAAGGGATGCTTCCTCTTGACCTGGCGCAGCTTGCCGCGCGCACCCTCGGCCTCGTAGACGAATTCGACCTCCTCGGCGCCCGAGCCGCGCAAGAGCACCTCGCGGGCCGGCGCAGGCAGCTCCTCGAACGGCGCGTCGATGTCGAAGGCGAAGTGGCGGGCGACGCTTTCGAGCAGCGAGAAGGTATAGGCGTTGCGCCGGTCCCAGCCCTTGACCGCGCCGCTCGCCAGGCTCAGGCTCGGGAAGGCGACGACCCGGTCGGCGTCGAACACCGTCGTCACGCCGAGGCCGCCGCAGGTCGGGCAGGCGCCGATCGGCGAGTTGAAAGAGAACAGGCGCGGCTCGAGCTCGGACAGCGAGTAGTCGCACAGCGGGCAGGCGAACTTGCTCGAGAACAGGTGCTCGCGCGGCGCGCCGCCGTCGCGCGGGCCGGCATCGTCGGCGGCGCCGTCGAGCTCGACGGCGAGGGCGCGGCCGTCGGCGATGCGCAGCGCCGCCTCGTAGCTCTCGGCGAGGCGCTGCTCGATGCCCGGGTGGACCTTGATCCGGTCGATGACGACGTCGATGTCGTGCTTTTCCGCCTTCTTCAGCTTCGGCACGTCGCCGGCCTCGACCGTGCGGCCGTCGACGCGAAAGCGCACGTAGCCTTGCGCCTGCATGTCGGAGAACAGCTCGGCGAACTCGCCCTTCCTGTCGCGCACGACCGGCGCGAGCACCATCAGGCGCGTCTCCGCGGGCAGCGCCAGCGTCGCGTCGACCATCTGGCTGACGCTTTGCGCCTGCAGCGCCAGGCCGTGGTTCGGACAGAACGGCGTTCCGGCGCGCGCGTAGAGCAGGCGCAGGTAGTCATGGATCTCGGTGACGGTGCCGACGGTCGAGCGCGGGTTGTGCGACGTCGCCTTCTGTTCGATCGAGATCGCCGGCGACAGGCCGTCGATATGATCGACGTCAGGCTTCTGCATCATTTCAAGAAATTGGCGCGCGTAGGCCGAAAGGCTCTCGACGTAGCGCCGCTGCCCTTCGGCGTA
>DATMGW010000427.1:0-3378 GCA_035555295.1 Caldimonas sp. | reverse complement strand
CGACGCGGCACCTGAGCTACGTCGAGACCGGCCGCTCGCTGCCGAGCCGCGAGATGATCCTGCGCCTGGCGCACCGTCTCGACGTGCCGCTGCGCGAGCGCAAGCGGTTGCTGACCTCGGCCGGGTTTGCGCCGATGTACGAAAGCAAACGCCACGACGAGCGAAGCCGGCTGACGCGCATCCGCGGCCTGTGCCGCGGATGCCAAGCACCGCTCAGGCCGAAGCCGGCACCTGGTCGAGAAAGCCGATCACGCGGCGGATCCGGCCGTCGTGCATCTCGAGCACGTCGCTGCCCTTGATCGGCGGCTCGGCGCCGGCCGGGCCGAGCGACCACGAGAAGCGAACGTGGTCGCCGTGCCCGTCGGGCTGGCCGAGCAGGGCGAAGCGAAAGCCCGCGAAGCGCTCGTGCACTGCCCCGATCAGGCCGGCGATCTGGGCGCGGCCTTCGCCGCTCATGATCGGATCGACGTAGCGCGCGTCTTCGGCCCAGCCTTCGCGCAGCATTTGCGCGCGTTGCTCGGGGTCGGTCTCGTTCCAGGCCAGGAGATAGTTGCGGGCGATGGATTCGGGGTTGGGCATGTCTGTCCTCGATGAGGTAAGCCGGCGAATTCCGGTAGGCCATACGAAGGCGCCGTGTCGAAGGCGATGACGTGCCAGGTCATGGATTCGCGGTCGGGTCGATGCGGCCCTGGCGGCAGCGCGACGGAAGCGCTGATGGCACTATCCGCCGATGCGCCCCACCCGCGAGGAGCTCGACCGTATCGCCGCCCTGACGCTGGCTCACTACGGCGCGCGTGCCGACGACTTCTGGGAGGGCACGCGCGGCCACGACGTGAGCCAGAACGTCGCGGCCTTGCTGCGGCACATCCGAGGTCCGGCGCCGTTCACGATCCTCGATCTCGGCTGCGGCCCGGGGCGCGACCTGAAGACCTTTGCCGGGCTCGGTCACCGCTGCATCGGCCTCGAGGGCGAGCCGCGCTTCGCGGCGATGGCGCGTACCCACAGCGGCTGCGACGTCTGGGAGCAGAACCTGTTCGAGCTGAAGCTGCCCGACGCCGTATTCGACGGCGTGTTCGCCAACGCCGTGCTCTTTCACGTCCCGGCGGCCGAGCTGCCCCGCGTGCTGGGCGAGCTGCACGCCACGCTCAAGACGGGCGGAGTGCTCTTCAGCTCGAACCCGCGCGGCGACGGACAGGAGGGCTGGCACGGCGGACGCTACGGTGTCTGGCACGACGAAGCGGCGTGGCACCGCCACCTTCAGGCGGCCGGCTTCACCGAGCTCGAGCACTACTATCGTCCGCCTGGATTGCCGCGCGAGCAGCAGCCGTGGCTCGCGAGCGTCTGGCGCAGTTTCACGAGCGGCGCTCATGCCGACCGGCCTGAAAGCGCGTGAAGACGCCAGCTCCCGACGGAGCGAACTACCAGATGGACTTCGGCGGCTGAGCCCGCCGCACGAAGCGGGCCGCGCGCTGCGTTCCCCATTCAAGGGGAAAGACGCACTGCGCGGCGCTCCCTACAGTGCGCTGCGCGTCGCTTTCGATCGGCGCGGAGCCGCACCCCATGATTGCCATCCATGCGCCGCGTCTGCATCGCGTCGGCCTGATAGTTCCGAGCTCGAACACGACGATGGAGACGGAGATCGCGGCGCTGCTGCAACGGCAGGCGGCGGCCGACGGCAGCCGCTTCACCATCCACTCCGCGCGGCTGCGTCTGCGCCAGACCACGCCCGACGCGTTGCGTGCAATGAACGACGCCGCCGGCGACGCCGTCGACGCGCTGTGCGATGCACAGGTCGACACGCTCATGTATGCCTGCCTGGTCGCGACGATGTTCGGCGGCAGGGCCTCGGTCGTCGAGACCGGGCAGCGCCTGGCCCGGCGTGCCGCGCACATCCGCTCGGCTCCGGTGCCGGTCGTGACGAGCGCCGACGCGCTCGTCAGCGCCCTGCGCTCGCTCGGGGCCGAAAGCATTTCGATGATCGCGCCGTATCGCAAGGACGTGACGGCCAGGGTCGCCGCGACGATCGAGGAGCACGGCATCGCCGTGCGCGAGGCCGTCTCGCTCGAGGTCGCCGACACCGTCAGCGTCGGCCGGCTCGACCCGCAGCGGCTGCTCGCGCTGGCGAGCGAGCTCGACCTCGCCAATTCCGACGCGCTCGTCCTGTCGGCGTGCGTGCAGATGCCTTCGCTCGACGTGCTCGACGCGGCCGAGCAGCGGCTCGGCCTGCCCGTGCTGAGCGCCGCCAGCGCCAGCGTCTGGGCGCTGCTGCACAAACTGCGCGTCGAGGCGAGAGTCAAGGGCGCGGGCTGGCTGCTGCGCAGCAGCCACGCCTGCAGGCAAGTGCACGAGCACAGGGAGGCGGCATGAAAGTCTTCGATCTCGAACAGCCGCGCGCGATCGACCTCGCCGTCGATGCTGTGCACACGCGCCCCATCATCGTCCAGCTGCCGAGCGTCTTCGTGCTGCTCGCCGCGCCGACGAGCGCCGGCGCGAGGCAGCTCGACCACGTGAAGACGCGTCTGCCGGGGAAGAACTACGGCACGGCCATCGGCTCTCTGACCCGATTCGTCGAGCAGGCGCAGCGCCAGGAGATGCCGCCCGAGTTCAGCGCGGTCGATCAATTCGTGCCGTTGACGGGAACCTTCGTCCGCCTGCCGTTTCGAAGCGTCGAGTGCAACACGGCGACGATCCGCGCCGGCACGCACCAGGGCGTGCTGCTCGACGGACTGCAGCGGCAGCTGTTTCGCCGCATCGAGGAATCGTTTCTCGACCAGCCGGCCGATCCGATCTGGCAGGGGCGGAACTACTGCGCGCCGCTGTGCACCAGCTGCAACGAGAGCGGCCATCCGGAAAGGGCGATCTTCGAAGCACAGAAGGCTTTTGCCTTCGCCGAGACCTTCGGAGTCGACTTCGTCCTGCGCAGCCGCGCCGCCGACGGCAAGCTCGGCTCGTACCCGATCTTCGGCTTCGAGCGCGAGGGCGTGCGCGTGCACCGCGAAGGGCCGCGGCTCGATCAATTCAAAGAGCGGATTCCGCAGCGGCTGAGAAGCTGGTAGCCGGCACCGGCGGTGCACCCGTCTGTGGCGAAGACGCCTTCGTCGGACGCGTCTTTCGGCCTCTGAGCCATCGTCCTACAGCGCCGGGAAAGGCGCCGGCGTAGCTTTGTGCCCCAGAGGTCGATACTGGCAAGGCGTGCCGACGCGCGCCGGTCGGTTTCGGGAGAAGCGCATGCCCAGGCTCGTCGTCTTCAACAACATTTCGCTCGACGGATATTTCACCGATGCGCGCGGCGACATGAGCTGGGCGCACAAGTCCGACCCCGAATGGAACGCCTTCGTGGCAAGGAACGTGAGCCAGGCCGGCATGCTTCTTTTCGGT
>DATMGW010000426.1:0-6616 GCA_035555295.1 Caldimonas sp. | reverse complement strand
CGCGATGCCGACGATGAGCGGGAACGGCAGCTTCAACGCGAAGATCGCGAGGAAGGCGGCGATGGCGATGCTCCACAGCCACGCGTTCTTCAAGGCCCGCGAGCCGATGCGGTACGCCGCCGAGACGACGATCGCCGTGACGGCCGGCTTGATGCCGTAGAAGACGCCGGCCACCGCCGGCACGCTGCCATAAGCCATGTAGATCCACGACAGGGCGATGAGGATGAACAGCGACGGCAGGACGAACAGGCCGCCGGCGACGACGCCTCCCCAGGTGCGGTGCATCAGCCAGCCGATGTAGGTCGCGAGCTGCTGCGCCTCCGGGCCCGGCAGCACCATGCAGTAGTTGAGCGCGTGCAGGAAACGCTGCTCCGAGATCCAGCGACGTCGCTCGACGAGCTCCTCGTGCATCAGCGCGATCTGCCCGGCCGGCCCGCCGAAGCTGATGAAGCCGAGCTTGAGCCAGTAGGCGAACGCCTGCCAGAAAGTGACCGGCGCCGGTGCCGCACCGCCGACGTCGATGTGCCGCACGAGCTCGCCCAGGCGCCTCAGAGATGGCTCTTGGCGACGAGCCGCTCGCGCAGCTCGGCGAGGTGCGCCAGGGCGACGTCGCGGCCGGCCTTGATCGACTGCCGGCGCGTCGTGAAGTCGGCGCCCGAGACGCCGGCGAGCTTCGGGCTCAGCACCAGGTCGGCGTCCTTCAGCTCGAAGGTCTTGATCGTCCGGCCCATGATGGCGAAGCTCTGCAGCAGCATGCGCGCCACGTCGCCGGTCGGGTTGCCTTCGGGAACCGCCGAGATGTCGACGGCGATGACGAACTCCGCCCCCATGTGCTGCGCATGGTGCACGGGGATCGGCGCCGACAGGCCGCCGTCGACGTATTCGCGCTGACCGATCCGCACCGGCTGGAATATGGCGGGCACCGCGCTCGAGGCGCGCACCGCCGTGCCGGTATCGCCGCGCTGGAACAGGATCGCCTGGCCGCTGTCGAGGTCGGTCGCGGCGATGCCGAGCGGAATTCGCATCTGCTCGATCATCCGGCCGCCGGTCTTGTCGCGGACGAACTTGGCGAGCGCCTCGCCGCGGATCAGGCCGCGCCCGGGATACGACCAGTCGGCGAACGCCGTCTCGTCCATCGCGTCGGCGAGCACGGCGAGCTCGGCACCGCTCTTGCCCGACGAGTAGAGCGCGGCGACGAGGCTGCCGGCCGATGTTCCGGTGACGAGGTCGGGAACGAGGCCGTTTTCCTCGAGCGCCTGGATCACGCCGATGTGGGCAAAGCCGCGCGCCGCACCTCCGCCCAAGGCCAGGCCGATGCGCGGCCGGCGCGGTGGCGGCGCAGGCGGCATCGGCGCGGCCGCGACCGGGGGTGGCGCCGGCACAACGACCGGCGCGGCGACCTCGGGCGTGCTGGCGCAGCCGGCCATGCCCAGGAGGGCGAGCGATCCAGCCCCCGCGGCGAGCGCGGCCAGGGCATCGCGGCGCGCCGGGCTATCGATTCCGGACCCGCGCCCGGTCTTCATATTCCTCATGGGGATGTCGAACCAACAAATATGTGTTTCTCGCGGCGCGCGGGCTCGCCTAGAGTCGCGCGGTTTCGTCAGGGCACGGTGGTTCGCGCGCGGCGGGCTGCGAGGCGATTCTCGCCGCAGCGCCCGCGACTTCGCATTCATCACCTCCTCGCCACATGTATCGCTACACGGATTTCGATCGTCGGTTCGTTCACCAGCGCGCGGCCCAGTTCCGCGACCAGCTGCAGCGCCACCTCGCCGGCGAGCTGAGCGAAGACGATTTTCGCCCGTTGCGGCTGCAGAACGGCTGGTACGTGCAGCGCCACGCACCGATGCTGCGCGTCGCCGTTCCGTACGGCGCGCTGAGCGCGAAGCAGCTGCGCGCGCTGGCGCGAATCGCCAGCGAGCTCGACGGCCGCGCCGACGGCCCGTACGCAGGCCGGGGCGGCGGCTTCGGCCACTTCACGACGCGGCAGAACTGCCAGTTCAACTGGATCGCCCTGCCCGACTCGTCCGACGCGATGGACATCCTCGCCGACGCCGACATGCACGGCATCCAGACGAGCGGCAACTGCATCCGCAACATCACGAGCGATTGTTTCGCCGGAGTCGCCGCCGACGAGGTCGTCGACCCGCGCCCCTACTGCGAGATCCTGCGCCAGTGGAGCACGCTGCACGCCGAGTTCGCCTTCCTGCCGCGCAAGTTCAAGATCGCGGTGAGCGGCGCGCTCGAGGATCGCGCCGCGACGGCGTGGCACGACATCGGCCTGCAGCTGAAGAAGAACGCCTCCGGCGAGGTCGGCTTCCAGGTGCGCGTCGGCGGCGGCATGGGCCGCACGCCGATCATCGGCACGATCGTCCGCGACTTCCTGCCCTGGCGCGAGATCCTCGTCTACATCGAAGCGATCGTCCGTGTCTACAACCGCTACGGCCGGCGCGACAACATCTACAAGGCGCGAATCAAGATCCTCGTCAAGGCCGAGGGGCAGAAGTTCATCGATGCGCTCGAAGCCGAGTTCGCGAACATCCTCGAACACGACCTCGACGGCTCGGCGCACCTGCTGAGCGACGGCGAGCTGGCACGCGTCGCGGCGAGCTTCGCCGTGCCCGATGGGCTCGTGCCGATCGAACAAGCGAAGGCCGTCGATCCGCTGCGCCGCGACGCCGCCGCGCTGCATCCGCTCGCCTACCGGCACCGGCGCTGGCTCGAGCGCAACGTGCACGCGCATCGCCTGCCCGGGTACCGCTGCGTGACGCTGTCGCTGAAGCGCGCCGGCCAGGCGCCGGGCGACGCCTCGGCCGAACAGATGGAGGGCGCCGCCGACCTGGCCGACCGCTTCAGCCTGGGCGAACTGCGTGTCTCGCACGACCAGAACCTGGTGCTGCCGTGGGTCCGCGAAAGCGAGCTCGAAGCGCTCTGGCTGGCGGCGCGCGACGCCAGCTTCGCGACGCCGAACATCGGCTACCTGACCGACATGATCGCCTGCCCCGGCGGCGACCTGTGCGCGCTCGCCAACGCGCGCTCGATCCCGATCGCCGCGGCGATCAACGAGCGCTTCGACGACCTCGACGAGCTGCACGACATCGGCGACATCGACCTGCACATCAGCGGCTGCATCAACTCGTGCGGGCATCACCACAGCGGTCACATCGGCGTGCTCGGCGTCGACAAGGACGGCAAGGAGTGGTACCAGGTCTCGCTCGGCGGCTCCGACGGCTCGGCGCTGGCGCGAACGCCGGTCGCCGGCAAGGTGATCGGCCCGTCGTTTGCCGCCGACGAGGTGCCCGACGTCATCGAGGCCGTGATCGAGACCTACCGCGGCGAGCGCAGCAGTGGCGCCGAGCGCTTCGTCGAGACGGTGCGCCGCGTCGGCCTCGAACCGTTCAAGACTGCCGCCAACGCCGTGCGACGCGCGACGGCGGCGCACGCATGACGATGAAGTTCATCGACTGCAACTTCGACCGCTGGCACGAAGCGACGGCCGACGACTCGCTCGTCGCCGTTCCCGCTCCGGAGCCGTTCAGCCTGCTCGGCGTCGCGCAGTGGAACGCGGTGCGCGACTCGTGGCCCGGCGACGTTCCGGTCGGCCTCGCCCTCGACAACGACGTCGACATCGAGACGCTTGCTGACGACCTGCCGCGCTTGGCCCTCGTCGCGCTGCGCTTTCCGAAGTGGGTCGACGGCCGCGCCTACAGCCAAGCGCACCTGCTGCGAGCGCGCTTTCGCTTCGCCGGCGAAGTGCGCGCCACCGGCGACGTCGTCGCCGACATGCTGCCGCTGCTGGCGCGCACGGGGTTCGATGCCGTCGTCCTGCGCGCCGACCAGTCGGTCGCAACGGCAAAGCGCGCCCTGGGGTTCTTCCCGCAAGGCCACTACCAGGGCGACCTGATCGAACCGCAACCATGCTTCGCCCGAACCGGCGCGGCCGAAGCGAGTCCCACCCCATGAGCGCTATGGCCCTGTACGCCCGGGCGACGCCGGGGTTCGACGAACGAGTCTCCGCCGCCGCGGCGCGCCTGCGCGACGCGGCGCGCGAGCACGCCGGCCGCATCGTCCAGGCGACGAGCCTGGGTGTCGAAGACATGGTCGTCACCGACCTGCTCGCCAGGCACGCGCCGGAAGTGGCGATCGCGACGCTGCAGACCGGGATGCTGCACGCCGAGACCGTTGTCCTGATCGAGACGCTGGAAGCGAAATACGGCGTCCGGGTCGAGCGCTTCGCGCCGGTCGCCGAAGCGACGATCGCCTTCGTCGCGCGCAACGGGGCCGACGCGATGTACCGATCGATCGAGCTGCGCAAGGCCTGCTGCGGCATCCGCAAGATGGAGCCGCTCGCACGCATGCTCGCCGGGCGCGATGCCTGGATCACGGGCCTGCGCCGCGAGCAGTCGGCGACGCGCGGCGCCGTCGACTTCGCCGAACGCGACGACGCCGGCCGCGCCAAGCTCAACCCGCTCGCCGACTGGAGCTGGAACGACGTCTGGCACTACATCGAGCTGAACGCCGTTCCCTACAACCCGCTGCACGACGAGTTCTATCCCAGCATCGGCTGCGCTCCGTGCACGCGCGCCATCGCCGTCGGCGAAGACTTCCGCGCCGGGCGCTGGTGGTGGGAGAGCGACGCGGCCAAGGAATGCGGCCTGCACGTCGTGCATGAAGACCCGGTCGTCTTTCCGATCCTCGAAGCTTCTCTCGAAACGAGCGCATGAACGCACCCCTGGCCCTCGAACGGCTCCTGCCCGAGCTCGACCACGCGCACCTCGACGGCCTCGAGGAAGAAGCGATCTTCATCCTGCGCGAGACGGCGGCCGCCTTCGAGCGCCCGGCGCTGCTCTTTTCCGGCGGCAAGGATTCGTGCGTGGTGCTTCGCCTCGCCGAGAAGGCGTTCAAGCGGCGCCGTGCCGAAGCGCGCGCCGACGACGCGAACCCGTTCACGGGGCATCTGCCTTTCCCGCTCCTGCACGTCGATACCGGCCACAACTTTCCCGAAGTGATCGCCTTTCGCGATCGCCGCATCGCCGAGATGGGCGAGCGCCTCGTCGTCGGCCACCTCGACGACTCGATCGCGCGCGGCAGCGTCCGCCTGGCGCACCCGCTCGAATCGCGCAACGCCCACCAGACCGTCGCGCTCCTCGAAGCGATCGAGGAGCACCGCTTCGACGCCCTGATCGGCGGCGCCCGCCGCGACGAGGAAAAGGCGCGCGCCAAGGAACGCATTTTTTCGCACCGCGACGCCTACGGCCAATGGCAGCCGAAGGAGCAGCGCCCCGAGCTGTGGACGCTCTTCAACACGCGCATCCGCCCGGGCGAGCACATGCGCGTCTTTCCGATCAGCAACTGGACCGAGCTCGACGTCTGGCTCTACATCGCGCGCGAGAACATTCCCCTGCCTGGCCTGTACTACGCGCATACGCGGCCGGTCGTGCGGCGCAAGGGCCTGCTCGTCCCGCTGACCGCCGTCACCCCGGCGGCGCGCGGCGAGGCGATCGAGAACGTCGAGGTGCGCTTTCGCACCGTCGGCGACATGACCTGCACCTGCCCGGTCGAGAGCGACGCGGCGAACGCCGCCGAGGTCGTCGCCGAGACGCTGACGGTCGAGGTGAGCGAGCGCGGCGCGACGCGCATGGACGACCGCACCTCGGGCGCGGCGATGGAGCGGCGCAAGAAAGAGGGCTACTTCTGATGTCGGCCGCGACGCACCGCGCCTTGCGCTTCCTCACCGCCGGCTCGGTCGACGACGGCAAGAGCACGCTGATCGGTCGGCTCCTCTACGACAGCCGCGCCATCCTCGCGGATCAGCTGACGGCGATCGAATCGCGCTCGGGCGGAGTGCACCACGCCGCGAACGAAGCGCAGATCGACCTGTCGCTCCTGACGGACGGCCTCGAGGCCGAGCGCGAGCAGGGCATCACGATCGACGTCGCCTGGCGCTACTTCGCGACGCCAAGGCGCAAGTTCATCATCGCCGACGCGCCCGGCCACGAGCAGTACACGCGCAACATGGTGACGGCCGCTGCCGGCAGCGACGCCGCGCTCGTCCTCGTCGACATCACCAAGCTCGACACGATGGCGCGCCCGGTCGCGCTGCTGACGCAGACACGCCGGCACACGCTGCTGGCGCGCCTGCTGCGCGTTCCGAGCATCGTCTTCGTCGTCAACAAGATCGACGCTGCCGCCGACCCCGGGCACGATTTCGCCGCCGTCCGCGACGCCCTGCTCGCCTTCGCCAGTGACGCCGGCGTCGCCGCCGCGGGGATCGTTCCCGTCTCGGCCCTGCGCGGCGACAACGTGACGAGCCGCCTCGACGTGCCGTGGTATCGCGGCCCGTCGCTGCTCGAATTGCTGGAGTCGCTGCCGGCGGGAGCTGGCGACGACGGCGACCTGGCGTCGAACGGCTTCGTCCTCCCCGTGCAGTACGTCGCCCGCGACACGACCGGCGGCGAAGCCGACCTGCGCCGCATCCTGTGGGGCCGCATTGCGCGCGGCTCGGTGCGCGCCGGCGATCGGGTCGAGGTCTTCCCGAGCGGCGAGCAAGCGAAGGTCGCCGAGGTGCTCGTCGCTGGAAGCGTCGTCGCGCGAGCCGAGGCGGGCGCCTCGGCCGGCA
>DATMGW010000425.1:0-3098 GCA_035555295.1 Caldimonas sp. | reverse complement strand
GCCGTCGCCCTGCCCGAACCGGCATTGCCCGTCGGCCTGCCCGGCGAAGAGGCGCGCGTCGAGCGGATCGGCCAGATCCTCTATATCGAGGACAACCACGTCAACGTGCTGCTCGTCGAAGAGCTGGTGAAGAGCATCGGCGGCCTGTCGATCGTCTCCGAGGCGAACGGCGCGGCCGGCGTGGCGCGGGCGCGCGCCTTGCGCCCTGACCTCGTGCTGATCGACCTGCAGCTGCCCGACTTCGACGGCTTCGAGGTACTGCGCCGCCTGCGCGCCGATCCGCTGACGCGCGGCATCGCCTGCATCGCGCTGTCAGCGAACGCGATGCCCGAGGACATCGAGCGCGGCCTCGCCGCGGGCTTCGCCGACTACTGGACCAAGCCGATCGATTTCGGCGCCTTCGTCGGCGCGTTGCGCAAGCGCTTCCCGGCGCTGACGCCGGCCGGCCGGCGAGCGACGGCGACGACGATCCGTTAGGCCGTCGCTTCCTCGATCAGGCCGCGCTGCTTGAGCATCGGCTCGGGCGTCGGCGCGCGGCCGCGGAAGGCGCGATACGCGGCCGTCGGCTCGAGCGTATTGCCCGACGAATAGATGAAGCGGACGAGGCGCTCGGCGACGCCAGAGTCGAACGGGCTGCCGGCCTCGACGAAGGCCTCGAAGCCGTCGGCGTCGAGGACTTCGGCCCACAGGTAGACGTAGTAGCCGGCGGCGTAGCTCGAGCCCGAGAAGAGATGCTGGAAGTGGGTCAGCCGATGGTTGATTCCGGTGCCGGGTGGCAGGCCGATGCGTTCGAGCTCGACGCGCTCGAACGCGACGACATCGGCTACCGGGGTGTCGGCGCGGGCATGCGCCGCCATGTCGACGAGTGCCGACGCAACGTAGCGCACCGTCTCGTAGCCCTGGTTGAAGTGGCGCGCCGCATGGAGCCTTTCGACCAGCGTGTCGGGGATGGGCTCGCCGCTGAGGTAGTGGCGCGCATGGCGCCTGAGGACCTCGGGCTCGTCGAGCCAGTGCTCGAACAGCTGCGACGGCAGCTCGACGAAATCGCGCAGCACGCTGGTTCCCGACAAGCGCTCGTACGTGACGTTCGACAGCAGGCCATGCAGGCCGTGCCCGAACTCGTGGAACAGCGTTCTCGCGTCGTCGAAGCTGAGCAGCGTCGGCTGGCCGGGCGCGCCCTTGGCGAAGTTGTTGTTGTTGACGACGATCGGCAGCACCGGCGCGGCGCCGGCACCGCCGTTGCGCGACTGCGAGCGATACGAGCTCATCCAGGCGCCGCTGCGCTTGCTCGGGCGGGCGAAGTTGTCGTGCAGGAACAGACCGATCGGCCTGTCGTTCGCGCCGCGCACCTCGTAGACCTTGACGTCGGGGTGATAGACGGCGATCTCGGGCCTGGGAACGAAGCTCACTCCGAACAGCCGTTGCGCGCAATCGAAGGCAGCGGCGGCAATCCCCTCGAGCGGAAAGTACGGCTTGATCGCAGCCTCGTCGAGGTCGTAGCGCTGCTGGCGCACCTTCTCGGCGTAGAAACGCCAGTCCCACGGCTCGATCGTCGCCGGCTCGCTGCGCGAGCGGGCGAGCGCCTCGAGCGCCTCGCGCTCGACGAGGGCACGCGCCTTTGCCGGCTTCCAGACCTGCACGAGGAGCGCCGTCACCGCCTCCTGCGTCCCGGCCATCGTATCGGCCAGCGCGTAATCGGCGTACGAGGCATAGCCGTGCAGGCGCGCCTGCTCGAGGCGCAGCGCCAGGATCTCGGCGGCGACGCCGCGGTTGTCGCTCGCCCCGGAGTGCTCGCCGCGCGAAGTCCAGGCGCGCCACGCCGCTTCGCGCAGGTCGCGCCTCTCGGAGAAAGTGAGAAAGGGGACGATCAGCGAACGCGAGAGCGTGATCACGTGCGCGTCGGCGACGCCGCGCTCGCTACCCGCCTGGCGCGCCGCGGCGCGAACGAAGGCAGGCAGACCGGCGAGGTCGGCCTCGCCTTCGAGGACGAGCTGGTAGGCCGATTCATCGGCGAGCACGTTCTGGCCGAAGCGCGTCGTCAGGTCGGCCAGGCGCTGCATCACCTCGGCGTAGCGCCTCTGCTCGACCGCGCCCAGGCGCGCCCCGGCGCGGACGAAATCGATGTGGAAACGCTCGAGCACACGCAGCTGCTCGCCCGACAGGCCGAGCTCACCGCGCCTGGCATGCAGCGCGTCGATGCGCGCGAACAGCGCGCGGTGCATGTAGACCTTGCTGTCGTGCGCCGCCAGGAGCGGCGCCATCCGTCGCTCGACCGCCTGCAGCTGCGGCGAGGTCTCGCTCGAAGTGAGGTTGTAGAACATGCCGGTGATCCGGTCGAACAGGCGCCCGGCGCGGTCGAGCGCCGCTACCGTGTTCTCGAAGCTCGGCGGCGCAGTCGTCTGGCCGATCGCCTCGATCTCCTCGAGATGCGAGCGCATCGCCAGCTCGAAGGCCGGCGCGAAATGTTCGGCGCGGGCTTGGGCGAAGGGCGGCAGCCCGTACGGCGCCGTCCAGGGCTGAAGGAGGGGGTTGTCGTCGGCGCTCATGATCATGGCTTCGTCTTACTCTTGCCGAGCGTCTTCTCGTCGTAGCTGCGGTTCTCGCACGTTTTCTCGTAGTCCGATCGGAGGGCCTGCAGCGGCTCGGCCTTGGTGTTGTAGGCAGTCATCTTGTTCTCGTAGGTGGTCACCTTGTTCTCGTAGGCGGTCACCTTGTCGTCATGAGCGATGCGCTTCGCCTGGTACGCCTGGGATCTGGCGTTGCGCGCGACGACGCGCGCGTTGACCTCATCGACGGCCGAGGAGCTCGCGCGATCGACGGCCGACGCCGCAGCTTGCAACGAGACCGTTTCTCTCTCGAGAGCGGCTCTTTCGGCGTCGATCGTCGACTTCTCGGAATCGAGTGACGCCTTCTCGGCGTTGAGCGTCGAGTTCTCGGCGTCGATCGCCGCCTTGTCCTTGCGCACCTCGCCTTCCCGCGCGTGCAGCGTGTCCTTCTGCGCGAGGCAAGCGCGCGCCTGCGCAGGCGTGAGCAGCTTGGCTCCGGAGGCCGGCTTGTCGGCGGCAAGCGCGCCACCGGCGAGGAGAAAAAACGCGCCG
>DATMGW010000424.1:0-7588 GCA_035555295.1 Caldimonas sp. | reverse complement strand
CGCCGCCGGCCTGACGCGCGCGACCGAGACGGCGATCCTGTCCGCCAACTACATCGCGGCGCGCCTGGCCGGCCACTACGAGCTGCACTTCAGCGGCAACGTCGCAGGCATCAGGGGCGGCGGCGTAGCCCACGAATGCATCCTCGATCTGCGCCCGCTCAAGGAGTCGACGGGAGGCGCGAACGGCATCAGCGCCGAAGACGTCGCCAAGCGCCTCATCGACTACGGCTTTCACGCGCCGACACTGAGCTTTCCGGTCGCCGGCACCTTGATGGTCGAGCCGACGGAAAGCGAACCGCTCGACGAGCTCGACCGTTTCTGCGACGCGATGATCGCGATCCGCGCCGAGATCGCCAAAGTCGAGCGCGGCGAGTGGCCGCGCGACGACAACCCGCTGAAGGGCGCGCCGCACACCGCCGAGTCGCTCCTCACGACCGGGTGGCCGCACGCCTATACGCGCGAGGAGGCGGCGTATCCGCTGCCGGCCCTGCGCCACGACAAGTACTGGTCGCCGGTCGGCCGCGTCGATAACGTCTGGGGCGACCGCAACCTGTCGTGCTCGTGCCCGCCGATGTCGGCCTACGAGAGCTAGCAACGTCCGTCTCCCGCGCTTCCTTGGAACGCCTTATGCATGCCCCGATGGCATCGCAACCGGCCGCAAGGGACCGCTCATGCCGACCACCGCGCTCGACAAGACCACGTTTTCTCACGGCAAGCCGGACGACACTCCCTGGCGCAGCGACGGCCTGCGCGACTTCTTCCTCTACAAGGACCTGGGCATCGAGAAAGCGACCGGTGGCCGCGTCATCGCCCAGTTGGTCAAGGCCAACATGGCACCGGAGAAGGGCACCGGGTGGCACCGGCACGGAGCCGATTTCCACATCGTGCTGATGCTCAAGGGCTGGGCCCGCTTCATGTACGAGGACCAGGAAACGCTGGTCGCCGCCGGCGACTGCGTGCACCAGCGGCCGGGAATCGTCCACTTCCTGTTCGACTATTCGCCCGACATGGAATACCTCGAGGTCGTCAGCCCCGCCGATTTCAGCACCGTCGAGATGCCGGCGCCCTGCCCGGTTCCGGAGCCCGCGACCTGGTGAGAGGAGCGGTTCAGAAGTCCATGTCGAGCTCTTCGATGTCGTCGGGCTCGCGCCGCGCCGCGGCGACCCATCCCTTCATCTCGGGCATTGCCATGATCGTCTGGCAGTAGCCGAGGCAGGGCTTGTTGAGCTTGACGTCGTAGGTGAGAAAGCGGGTCACGACGGGCGCGAACATGGCGTCGGCCATCGTCCGCCGGGCGCCGAACAGGTACGGGCCGCCGTACGAGGCCAGGCACCCGGTCCAGATCTCGACGATGCGGTCGATGTCGGGCTGCGCGCCGGCCCAGATCTTGTAGCCCGGGTGGTGCGCCTTCAGATTCATCGGTAACGCGGAGCGCAGGTTGGCAAAGCCCGAGTTCATCTCGCCACTCACCGAGCGGCAGTGCGCCCGGGCGAGCCGGTCCTTCGGCAACAGGCCGGCCTCGGGCCGGATCTCGTCGAGGTACTGGGCGATCGCCAGCGTGTTCCACACCTTCGCGCCGTCGTGCGTCAGGCAGGGAACCAGGATCGACGGCGCGAGCAACAGCAACTCCTTGCGTGCATCGGCGTCGTCGGGCGAAACCATGACCTCGTCGAAGTCGATCTCGGCAAAGCGCGCCAGCAGCCAGCCGCGCAACGACCACGACGAATAGTTCTTGCTGCTGATCGTCAGCGCCGCACGGACCGCGCTCGCCTTTGGCTTGGCGCGCGCCGCCGGCTTCGTCGGATCGGCCCTGGGCGCGGATTTGGGCCGGGCGGACGCGGCGACAACGGGACTCATGCACCGCGCTGACGCAATCGGTGTGCCATCCCTGGTGTGCCGTCGCGTCCAAATCCGAGCGCACGGCTGGCGCACAAGTTGCTCGCCCCGTGCACAACACTGAAGCGGCGCACCCCATGATGTATCACGCGTACCAGGCCCAGGCCGACTGGCTGTGGCCTGCGCGGATGCTCTCGAAGCTGACGGCTCCCCTGCTCGAAGACGAGAGCTTCGATCTGCCGACTCGCCCGGCGCAGCGCCGGCTCGCCGCGACCTGCCGCGTGCTCGAGCTCGCCGAGGTGACGCACCGGAGGCCCGCCTGGGAGATCGAGACCGTGCCGGTCGGCGGCGACGCCGTGCCCGTCGTCGAAGAGGCGGTGTGGACGACGCCGTTCGCGACGCTGCTGCGCTTTCGCAAGGAAGGCGCGCCGACGCAGCCAAAGGTGCTCGTCGTCGCGCCGATGTCCGGGCACTTCGCGACCTTGCTGCGGGACACGGTGCGTACGCTTCTCGCCGACCACGACGTGCACGTCACGGACTGGCACAACGTGCGCGACGTCCCGCTCTCGGCCGGCCGCTTCGGCCTCGACGAATACACCGAGCACCTGATCGATTTCCTCGCCGCGATCGGCCCGGGCGCGCACGTCGTCGCCGTCTGCCAACCGTGCGTCGCCGCGCTCGCCGCGACGGCGCTGATGGCCGAGGACGCGCACCCGGCGACTCCGGCGAGCCTGACGCTGATGGCCGGCCCGATCGACTGCCGTATCAGCCCGACCGCCGTCAACGCGCTGGCGACGTCGAAGCCGATCTCATGGTTCGAGCAGAACCTGATCAGCCGAGTGCCTTGGCACCACGCCGGGGCCGGGCGTCGCGTCTATCCGGGCTTCATGCAGCTTTCGGCATTCATGAGCATGAACAAGGAGCGGCACGCGACCGCGTTTCGCGAATACTGGGCGAACCTGGTCGCGCAGGAGCGCGAGAAGGCGGAAACGACGCGCAGCTTCTACGCCGAGTACATGGCCGTATCGGATCTCGCCGCCGAGTTCTACCTCGAGACGGTGCAGCAGGTCTTCCAGGACTACGCCCTGCCGCGCGGCGAGCTGAAAGTGCGCGGCCGACGCGTCGACCCGAGGGCGATCCGGCGCACGGCGCTCGTCACCATCGAAGGCGAGAAGGACGACATCTGCGCCGTCGGCCAGACGCTCGCGGCGCAGGAGCTGTGCAGCAGCCTGCGCCCGTACATGCGCACGCACTACGTGCAACCCGGCGTCGGTCACTACGGCGTGTTCAGCGGCAGGCGCTGGCAAAGCCAGATCTATCCGGTCGTGCGCGGCGTTGTCCACGTCTCGCAGTGAGAAGGCGCGAATAAACCTACCGCGCGACCCGATCTTGCGTCTGCGATGCTCGCCGTACCCAAATACGGCGGCGCTTCTCTCCGCAACCTCGGGCCGCTCGCTACGGTTTCTTCCCGCCTTCTCGCGCTAGTCCTTCGAAGCGGGCATGAAGGCCGGGGTGGCACCGCCGCTCGCGGGCAGCGTGGCGGGCTTGCGCTTCTCGCGCACCAGGTAGGAATAGAGAACGGGAACGACGACCAGCGTCAGGAGCGTCGAGGTGATGACGCCGCCGATGATGGCGCGCCCCATCGGCGCCTGGATCTCTCCGCCTTCGTTCAGCGCCAGCGCCAGCGGCAGCATGCCGAAGACCATCGCCGCCGTCGTCATGATGATCGGCCGCATCCGCACGAGGCCGGCTTGCAGCAGCGCCTCCGGAACCGAAAGCCCGGCACGCCGGCCGTGGTTGGCGAAGTCGACGAGCAGGATCGCGTTCTTCGTGACCAGCCCCATCAGCATGACGAGACCGATCATCGAGAACAGGTTCAATGTCGAGCGCGTCACGAGCAAGGCGAGCATGACGCCGATCAGCGCCAGCGGCAGCGAGGCCATGATCGCGAGCGGCTGCAGGAAGCTGCCGAACTGCGACGCCAGCACGATGTAGATGAAGATGACGGCCGCCGCCAGCGCGAGCAGGACGCCCCGGAAGGCTTCCTCCTGGTCCTTGGTCTGGCCGCCGACGTCGAAGCGGTAGCCCGGCGGCAGCTGCGTGTCCTTCACGATCTTCTGCACGTCCGCGCCGACGTCGCCGCTCGGCCGGTCCTGCGTGCCGGCGTAGATCGCCTGGCGGCGCTGCAGGTCCTGCCGCTTGATGACGACCGGGTTGACGACGGTAACGACGTCGGCGACGCGCGACAGGGCGATCGGCGTCCCGTCCTTCGCGTACGCGACCGGCAGGCTGTCGAGCTGGGCGACGTTCTCGCGCGAGCTCTGCGGCAGGCGCAGCTCGACGTCGACCTGTTCGCCGTCGGGCGAGGTCCACCAGGTCGCGACGTCGCCGTTGACGAAGCTGCGCAGGCTGGTGGCGAGTTGCGTCGTCGTCAGGCCGAGCTCGCGCACGGCGCCGGGCTTGAGGCGCACGGCATACGCCGGCATCCCCGGCAGCACCGAGGTCGTCAGGTCGGCGATGCCGCGTACCTTGGCGACCTTGTCGCGCAGGCGCAGCACCTCGGTCTCGAGCACCTCCGGATCGGGGCCGAGCAAGGCGACGTAGATCGGCCGGTTGCCGAGCGTCACGTCGATCCCCGCGATCGGCTTCAAGGCGGCGCGCAAGGCCTGCTCGACGTCCTTCTGGCTGCGCTTGCGCTCGTGCGGCTTGACCAGCTGGATGCTGAGGTTGGCAGAGTTGCGACTGCCGTTGCCCGTATCGCCGACGGTCGTCGAGACCATGCGGATCTCGGAGAACGACTTCACCACGTCCTCGACCTGGCGCAGCTTCTCGCTGCCGCGCTCGAGGCTGGTGCCGACCGGCAAGGTCACGTCCATCTGGATGTAGCTGTTGTCGCTGTCCGGGATGAACTCGGTCCCGACCAGCGGCGCCAGCAGGATGGCGCCGACGAAGCTGCCGATCCCGGCGAGCATGACGACGGCGCGCGGCGTGATCGTCGCGAAACGCAAGTGGCGCGGAACGGTCGACTGGCGACGACCATCGTCGCCGAACGACCGACCCCACGCCGGCAGCGGCGGAACGAGGACGCGATAGCGGCGACCCGAGAAGATCCAGTGGATCAAGCGCTCGTAGACGCCGTGCAGCAGCTCGAGGAAGCGGTCGGTCCCGCGCATCAGCGCCCCGAGCCCGGGCAGCTGCAGGAGCCGGTTCGACGGCGGATCGCGCCAGACGCTCGAGAGCATCGGATCGAGCGTGAAGCTGACGAATAGCGAGACCAGCACGGCGACGGCGACGGTCACGCCGAACGGGAAGAAGAACTTGCCGACGATCCCCTTCATGAACGCGACCGGGATGAACACGGCGCAGATCGCGAAGGTCGTCGCCATCACCGCCAGGCCGATCTCCTCGGTTCCCTCGCTCGCCGCCGTGCGGTGGCTCTTGCCCATGTGCACGTGGCGGACGATGTTCTCGCGTACGACGATGGCGTCATCGATGAGCAGGCCGATGCACAGCGACAGCGCCATCATCGTCATGAAGTTGAGCGTGAAGCCGAACAGGAAGACGGCGATGAACGAGGCGATCACCGCGATCGGCAGCGTCAGGCCGGTGATGATCGTGCTGCGCCAGCTGTGCAGGAACAGGAAGACGATCGCCACCGTCAGCAACGCGCCTTCGATAAGCGTGTTGCGCACGCCGTCGAGCGAACGCGCGACCCAGTCGCTGTCGGCGTAGACGAGACGCAGCTCGACGCCGGGCGGCAGGCTCTGGCGCAGCTCCGCGGCGGCCGCCTTGACGGCCTCGCCGGTGTCGACGATGTTCGCGTCCTGCTGCTTGAAGACCTGGAACGAGATCGCCGGAACGCCGTCGACGCGCGAGATCGAGTCGGGCTCGCGCTCGCGCTCGACGAGCGTGCCCAGGTCGGCGAGACGGACGACGCTGCCGTCGCGGCTGGCGACGACGATGTCGGCGAACGCCTTGGCGTCGCGGATCCGGCCCTCGACGCGAACGATCGCGTCCTCCTTCGACCCGCTGAGCAGCCCGACCGGCATGTCGGCGTTGGCGCGTTGCAACGCCGCCGAGACGTCGGCCGGGGTCAGCTGGTAGGCACGCAGGCGCTGCGGGTCGAGGTCGATGCGGACCTGGCGGACCGTCAAGCCGCCGACGTCGACGCGGGCGACGCCGCTGGCGCGCTCGAGGCGCCTCCTCACCACCTGGTCGGCGAGCAGCGACAGCTCGCGCGAGCTGCGGTCGGCGCCGAGCAGCGACAGATAGACCGTCGGCTGCGCGTTGTCGCCGTCGAAGCGCGACACGAACGGCTGCTTCGCGTCGCGCGGGAAGTTCGGCTGGACCGTCGCGATCTTGTCGCGTACGTCCTGCACCGCGCGGTTCATGTCGGCGCTGACCTGGAACTCGACGGCCGTCTCGCTGCGCCCTTCGAGGCTGTTCGAGCGGATCATCTTGATCCCGGCGATGCCGTTGAGCGCCAACTCGATCGGCCGCGTCAGCTCGCTCTCGGTCGCCTCCGGCGAAGCACCCGGATAGGCGACGCTGACGAAGACGATGGGCGGCGAGATGTCGGGCAGTCGCTCGACGCGCAGCTGGCTGTATGAGAACAGGCCGAGGACGCACAGCGCGGCCATGACCATGGTCGCGAAGACCGGGTTGTTGATCGAGACGCGGGTGAACCACATGGCGTGCGTGCGCCAACCCCTAGGACGGCGTCGCCGGCGTCGACGAGGCGAGAGCGCGCGCCGGCGCCGACGCGCTTGCTCCGCCGCGCTGCGCGACGACGCGGGCCGGTGCGCCTTCCTTCAGGTTGTCGAAGCGTGCCGCGAGGATCTGCGCTTCGCTGCCGATGCCCTTGCTCACCTCGACGCGGCCGGCCGCAGGGTCCTTGCGGCCGGTGATGACGAGACGGCGAACCAGCGCCCCGTTCTCGATCGTCCAGACGAAGTCCTGCCCCGACGCCTGGCCGACGGCACCCGAGGGAACCGTCAGGCGCTGCGCGTCGTCGGCGAGCACGACCCGCGCCTGCGCGTACTGGCCGGCGCGAAAGCGCTCGTCCTTGTTATCGAGGACGACGACGACGCCGATCGCCCGGGTTCCGGCTTCCGCCGCCGGTGCGATGCGGTCGATGCGGCCGGGGACCGGATCGTCCTGCCCTTCGACCTTGACCTCGACGGCCAGGCCCGGGCGAAGCAGCGAAACCTCGTGCGTGCCGACGCTGCCGGCAAGCTCGAGCGTCGACAGGTCGACGACCGTAACGACCTGCTGCTCGGCGCTGACCTTCTCGCCCGGAACGACGTGGCGCTTGCCGACGATGCCGGAGATCGGTGCCGCCAGCGTCGCCTCCTTGACGCCGATGCGCGAGACGGCGAGCTGTGCCTGCGCCGACTTCAGCTGCGCGCGCGCCGAGTCGAGCCTGGCTTGCGACGTCTGCAAGGCCGTCGAGGAAATGAAGTTCTGGCTCGCCAGGCCGACGTTGGCCGTGTGCTGGCGCTCGGCCTCGAGCAGGCTCGCCTGCGCCGACTCGACGAGGGCGGCACGGTCGCTGACCCGGGTCTGCAGATCGGCGAGATCGATCTCGCCGATGACCTGGCCGGCGCGCACCCGGCTGCCCTCGGCGACGTTCAGCGCCAGCAAGGTCCCGGGCGCCTTGGCGCGAACGATCGCGGTGCGCGGGGCGACGAGGGGGCCCGAGAACTCGACGACGAGCGGCATCGCCGCAAGGACCGGACGCGCCACCTCGGCC
>DATMGW010000423.1:0-10084 GCA_035555295.1 Caldimonas sp. | reverse complement strand
ACCGATGGGAACGGCCAGCGCACCGGCGCGGACCAGCTCGGCGATCGACGCCGACGTGAACAGCGACAGGCCGAGCCACAGGGCGAGGAACTCCGGGGTCAGCGAGGCTCCGCCGCTGATCAGAAAGCCGTCGAGCTCGGGACGCGACCAGCCTCCGACGACGCCGAAGCTCAACCAGGCCAGCAGCGCGACCAGCGCTCCTGCGCCCCCTCCGACCAGGCCGGCGCCCACCGTCAGCCAGCGTCGCGCGGCGACGAAGACGGCAGCGCCCGCCACCAGGCCGGAAGCGCCGGCACCGAACAGGGCGTGCGTGCCTGACGCGGGCACGGCGATCTGCAGCCCCTGCTTGGAGAGCAGCGCGACCCCCTCGAGCGAGAGTGCCGCCGCCGAATCCGGCAACAGCTCGGTCGCGAGCAGGTAGATCGCGAGCAACTGGATCAACAGCGGCGTGTTGCGGAAGACCTCGACATAGGCTCCTCCCAACCCGCTCAGCAGCGCGTGATGCGACAGCCGCATCAGGCCGACGATCACTCCCAGCGCGCTGGCGAGCACGATGCCCGCGATCGACACCCGCAAGGTGTTGGCCATGCCGACGGCAAAGGCGCGCAGGTAGCTGTCGCGCGCGTCGTATTCGAAGAGCAGCTCGCCGATGTTGAAGCCCGCCGGGTCGCGCAGGAAGCCGAAGCCCGACTTGATCTGGCGCACCTCGA
Organism: Caldimonas sp.; assembly: GCA_035555295.1. Taxonomy (GTDB): domain Bacteria; phylum Pseudomonadota; class Gammaproteobacteria; order Burkholderiales; family Burkholderiaceae_C; genus Schlegelella_A. Next base: position 9,374 of record DATMGW010000423.1, on the reverse strand, counting down.
GGTTGGCGGCGACGTTTTGCGCGAGGCCGACGAGAAGCGCCACGACGACGAGCGCGACCGCGCCCTGCAGCACCCCCTCGCGCAGCAGGCGGGCGCGCCGCCGTGCCCGCCACGCCGCGTCACCGGTGGCGGCAGCGGACACCGGATCGACGCTCGAACGGACGGGGCAACGATCCTCAGCGAATCGGCGGCGCGTACATCAGCCCGCCCTTGGTCCACAGGTTGTTGACGCCGCGCGGCAGGCTGAGGGGAGACTTGAGCCCGAGGTTTCGCTCGAAGCTCTCGCCGTAGTTGCCGACCTGCTTGACGATGCGGTAGGCCCACTCGGCGTCGAGTCCCAAAAGCTTGCCCGTGTCCTCGGAGACGCCGAGGAAGCGCTGCACGGCCGGATCCTTGTTGCTCGCCTTCTGCTGGTCGACGTTGGCCTGCGTCAGGCCCTCCTCCTCGGCCTCGAGCAGCGCGAACTGGGTCCAGCGCACGATCTGGAACCATTCGTCGTCGCCGCGCCGCACCGAGGCACCGAGCGGCTCCTTCGAGATCACCTGCGGCAGGATCACGTAGTCGTCGGCCTTCGGCGCCTTGGTCCGGGCGCCGGCCAGGTCGCTCATGTCGGTCGTGTAGACCTGGCAGCGGCCGGCGAAGAACGCGCTCGTGATCGCCTCGGCCGTGTCGAACACGACCGACTTGTACTTCATGCCGTTGGCGGCGAAGTAGTCGGCGACGTTCTTCTCGCTGGTCGTCCCGGCCTGCACGCACATCGTCACGCCGTTCATCTTCTTGGCGCTGTCGATCTTCAGCTTTTTCGGCACCATGAAGCCCTGGCCGTCGTAGTAATTGATGCCGGTGAAGACGACGCCGAGCGAGGCGTCGCGCGTCAGCGTCCAGGTGCTGTTGCGCGACAGCACGTCGATCTCGCCGGCCTGCAGCGAAGCGAAGCGCTGCTGCGAATTGAGCGGCACGTATTTGACCTTGTCGGCGTCCTTCAGCACCGCGGCGGCGACGGCGCGGCAGAAGTCGACGTCCAGGCCGCTCCACTTGCCCTGGCTGTCGGCGTTGGAAAAACCCGGCCCCGAGGTGTTGACGCCGCACACGAGCTGGCCGCGTGCCTTCACCGCATCGAGCGTCTTGCCTGCATGCGCCGTCGCCGAAAGGCCCAGGGTGGTGACGGCGATCGCGGCCGTGACCAGGGTGTTGAGTGACATCGAATGCCTCCGCCGTCTGGCTTGTGGATGGGTCGCCAGTTTAGCGACGTTCCATAGGGCGACGAGGCGAGCGCCGGCCCCTCGGCCGGCGGGTCGATCAGATGTCGATCAGCTGGCCCTTCTGGATGAAGGACAGCTTGTTGAGCTTGGCGAGCATCGCCTTGCCGTCGTGGTCCTTGAGCTTGAGCTGCGTGGCGAGCTTGGCGAGCGCGTCGGCCCACTTGAATCGCGGCGTCTTGTTCAGCACGTCGGCGAGCTTCTGCTCGTCCTTGGCATCGATGCCGAGCGTCGTCGCTGCCTTGTGGATGTCGGCCTTGGCGAACGGCGAGTGCGGCGCCGCCTCGTCCTTCTTGTCGGCCTTTTCCGGCAGCTTCAGCTTGAGCAGATCCTTGATGAGCGTGTCGGCCTCGGCGGCGATGTCGATCGCGTCCTGCATCTCGTCGAACAGCTCCTGCAGGTCGGACTTCATGTCCTTGTCGATGTCGGGGTACTGCTTCTTGTAGCGCTCGAGCTTCATTCGCAACGACTTGGCCGGCAGTTCGAGCCCCTTGAAGTCCAGGATCTTCATGCGCGCGTCGGTCAGTGCCGGCTTGTTGCCTTTCGCCGCGGCGGCCCGGGCCTGATCGGCGAACTTGTTCATGTCGCGTTTCGCGACCTCGGTCTTCTTCTTGATCTCGGCGGCTTCGTCCTTCAGCGCGTCAAGGTCGGCCTCGGCCGACTGGGTGTCCTTCTTCGCCGCGTCGTCCGCCTTGTCGGCGTCGGCGTCGATCTTGCGCGCCGCGACGGCCTCGTCGACGAGCTGCTTCCTGATCTTCGTCATCTGCTCGGTCAGCTTCTGGACCTGGTCGAACTTCGTCTCCATCAGCGCCTCGTCCTTGCGCAGCTGCGCGAGCAGGCCGAGCGCGCCCTGGACGCTGTGCTGGCACTTGTCGATCGCCTCGACGACCTTCTTCAGCTGCGGCTGGTAGACCTCGATGTCGTCGGCGCTGGCGTCGGCGATCGCCTTCTTCAGGCCTTCGTACATCTTCTTGTACTGCGGCTGGATCTTCGCGTTGACCTCGCCGACGAGCTTCACCATGCCAATGGTGTCCGACAGGGTCTTCGCGGTTTCCTTGCTGATCGGCGGTGCCATGATTCCTCCGGTGAAGCTGAGGCGGCTAGCCTATCGCGACAAGCGAGGCGCGTCGAGAGGCAAACGGCCGATCCCGTTCCCGCCAAGGAGCGATTGACAGCGGCGCAGCGGCGGCTCGCGCAGCCGGCCTTCAGGATCGCAGCCAGGCCGCCAGATCGCTCTTGAGCTGCGTCAGATCGGCCTGGCGCGTGTACATCATGTGGCCGGCGTCGTAGTAGCGGTGCTGCACGCGCGCCAGCACTTCGGCCGGGGCGTCGAGCTGGGCGAGCGACCAGTCGCTCGCGCTGTACGGCGTGCCGAGGTCGTAGCGGCCGCTGGCGACGAAGACCTTCAGGTGCGGGTTGCGGCGCAGGGCGCGAGACAGGTCGCGGCTCGTGCTGGCGAAGCTGTTGCCCTTGTCCTCGCCGCGATTCCAGTTCCAGGTCTTGTGCGCGTCGTGCGAATGAACTTCGTAGCGCGCCTCGGTGCTCATGCCCAGCTGCTCGCCGAAATAGGCCATCGCCGCCATCGTGTACGCCGGAACGATCGCCTCCAGGCCCGGATCGAACTCCATGTCGCTGCTCCGGCTCGCCGCCACCGGGCCGGTCGAGCGCGCCTCGAGCCGGCCGACGATGCGGCCCTGCGGGCGCATCGCCTCGACGAAATAGGTCCGGTCGTCGATGCGCAGGTTCTTCTCTTCGACGAGCGCCTGCGGCAGCCCGGTGAGCTCGGCGATGCGGCGGGCGATGCGGCTGCGCCGCTTCGCGCTCAGCCGCGCCCCGGCCTGCAACGCCGACACGTAGTCCTCGTCGACGAAGGTCTCGGCCGCCGCGCGTGCAGCGGCGGGCGACTTCGCGACCTCTCCCTTCAGCAGCCCGTGGTACTGCGAGACGTTGGCGAAACCGGGCAGGAACAGGGCATACGGCAGGTCGTTGGCCGGCGCGAAGACGAGGCTTTGCAGGTCCATCGCGCACGACACGAGGACGAGGCCCGAGAGCGCGACTCCCGCGCTCTGGAGCTTCTCGGCCAACGCCGCGCCGCGCGTCGTGCCGTAGCTTTCACCGGCCAGGTAGACGGGCGAGCCCCAGCGCCTGTGCCGCGTCAGCCAGACGCGCATCACCTCGGCGAGCGCGTTGACGTCGCCGTCGACCGAGAGCATCTTCTTGCGCGCCTCGGCGCTCGCCGTCGCCGACCAGCCGGTGTGCGGCGGATCGATGAAGACCAGATCGAAGTGCTCGAACCAGCTGTGCGGGTTGTCGGTCACCGCGTACGGCGCCACCGGCATGCTGCCGTCGTCGGGAGTCTCGACGCGCTTCGGGCCGAGCGCGCCGAGGTGCAGCCAGATCGAGGCCGATCCGGGGCCGCCGTTGAATGCAAAGCAGACCGGGCGGGTATGCGCGTCGGCGCCCTTCAACACGTAGCTCGTCGCCATCACGGCGGCCTGCGGCTCGCCGGGAGAGCCCTCGAAGCCTTCGGCGACGACCGGGAGGAAGGCGGCCTGGACCGTGTAGTCGACCGATCGGGCGGCCGTGCCGAAGGAGCCGGTGCTTTCGCTGGGGGACTGGGCGAGAAGCTTGTCGACGCGGTCGCGGAGCTTCTTGTCGGCTTCCTTGACCGCGTCGGCATCGGGCGCGGATGCTTGGGGCATCGGGGGTCTCCTTCGAGTTGGTATTGAAGATGCAAAAACGGCCGGCGTGTCGCTTCTGCTTCAGTCTTCCCGGGCGACGAAGCCCAGCGCCTGTTGCGCCGTGCGCAGCACGTGGCGCTGCTTGAAGCGGGCGTCGAAGAGGCGACGCACGGCGGCGCGCAGCGCTTGCGCCGTGGCGTCGGGAACGCCGAGAGCGATCTCGTCGCGAACCGCCGCCCAGGTCTTGAGCAGATGGACCGGGAAGATGTAGAGGGCCACGCCATGGTCGAGCAGCGTGGCCGTACACTGCGCGTCGAAGGCCTGCGCGTCGGCGACGGCCCAGCGCCGCAGTACCGGCACCGCTGGATCGTCGGCTGCCAGATACGGTGTGTTGCGGCCGACGAACAGCGCCATCTGCAGCAGGCCGCGCGGCCACAGCTCGGGCTGGCGCGTGCATTGCAAGCGAACGGCGTGGCCGAAGGTGACGGCGTGGCTGAAGTCGAGCCAGCCGACGTTGTCGGCCACCGGGTTGTCGGCACGCTGCTCGACGCGTGGGTCGAAGCGCAGCAGGTGCACGGCCGCGGCTTGCAGCAACGCGTGGTGCAGTTGCAGCGGCGTCGCGTGCGCGGCGTCGGCGAGCGTCACTGCCAGCGTGTCGCGAACACTGCGGCCGACGAAGGGTGCGACCGCGGGCTCGGCGCCGCATGCGTCGCGGTCGCCGGACACAGGCGCCGGCCACTGCGCCAGCGCCCCGGCGTAGTGGCGAAAATCAGGCAGCAGGTCTTCGCGGATCGCGTAGACGAGCATGCGCAACCACGCCAGCAGCAACGGTCGCTGCACCGCGACGCCGAGCCGCGCGATCAGGCTGCGCACGTGAACCAGGTAGATCAGGGCATGGCCGAAGTCGTTGTAGTGGGCCAGCGCGGCCGCGCCGAGCGCGGAGTCGAGGTCGGCGAAGCCGAGGCCCTCGTTCAATCCGCCGACGAGCAACGAGGCCGCCCCGGTCTCGTCCTGCGCCTCGACGGCGACGAGGAATGCTGCAGCGTCCCAGCGCTGCGGCTGCTTCACCTCGAACGCAAACGCCGGCTCGCGCAGCGTGTCGTAGGAGATATGCGCGAGCGCCTCGGTGGCGCAGGCCAGGCGCTGCGCCTCGTCGGCCAGCGTCTCGCGCAGGCGCAGCCACACCTCGGCGCCGGCGTAGGCGTGGGTCATGCCATAGCGCAGGTGCTCATGGCTGCGCTCGATCGCATGCGCGAGCGCGATCTCGGGCGCCGCTTCGCCGCGGGCCAGGCGCGCCAGCTCGCGGGCGATGCGCGGCGGGTCGTGGTCGGCCATCGCCGCGTCGAGTTGGCCGAGCGCGTGCTGCACGCGCTCGTACGCCGGCGCCTCGCGGACGTCGACCCAGACGACGCCGGCCTCGACCTTGACGGGGTAGATGCGCAGCCGGTCGCCGCCGTAGTGGTTGGCGCCGGTCTTCAGGTCGAACTTCCAGTTGTGCCAATGGCAGGTCAGGAGGCCATCGGCGTCGAGCGCGCCTTCGACCAGGGGGTAGCCTTCATGCGGGCAGCGGTTGTTGCAGGCGTGCACGGCAGCGTCGTGCAGGAACAGCGCGAGCTGCTTGGTCCCGACCCTGACCGTGGCTCGGCCCGACTCACGAAGTCGCCCGAGCTCGATCGCCCGGCTCCACGCCGGTTCGTCTGGGGACGAGGGGGCTTGCATCGCAACGCCGAGGCTACCCGATTCGCGTGGTGATCGGATCTCCGTGGCCTATGCTCGGACTCATGGATTGGACGCAATGGCGGGCGGGCAACCTCGCGGCTTGGGAAGACCGCGTGCCGATTCATGTCGGCCCGGGCGGCTACGACATCGAGGGATTGCTGCGCGAGCCCGAGAGAATCACCCAGACGGTCCGCAACGACGCGCCGGCATTGGGCTCGCTCGCCGGCCTGAAGGTCGCCCACCTGCAATGCCATCTCGGCACCGACACGCTCTCGCTGTTGCGCCTCGGCGCGGCCTCGGTCAGCGGGCTCGACTTCTCGCCCGGCGCCATTGCGCAGTGTCGAAGCCTGTTCGATCGCGCCGGCGCGGCCGGGCGCTTCGTCCTCGGCGACGTCTACGATGCGCCCGCGCTGCTGGGCGAGCGCTACGACCTCGTCTACGCGTCGATCGGTGCGATCAACTGGATTCCTTCGATCGGCCGCTGGCTGGCGGTCGGGGCGTCGCTCCTCGAGCCCGGCGGGCGCGTCCACCTGCGCGACGTCCACCCGATGGCGATGGCGGTCGACCCGGAATGCGTCGCAGAGCTGCGCTTGCGCTACCCCTACGGCGAACGCGCCGAGCCTGTCTCGCTCGAGAGCGACCAGACCTACGTCGGCGACGGCACGCCGCTCGCGCACACGCTCACTCACGAGTGGTCGCATGGCCTGGGCGAGATCGTGCAGGGGGCGCTCGACGCGGGGCTCGTGGTCACGAAGCTCGAGGAGCACTACTACACGGAGTGGCAGATGCTGCCGTCGATGGTGCGCGATTCCTCGGGCCGCCATGTCTTGCCCGAGGCGCCGGAGCGCCTGCCCCTCCTCTTCACGCTGCAGGCGACGAGGCCCTCATGCTGAAAGTTCTGGGAAGATCGACGTCGATCAACGTGCGCAAGGTGCTCTGGGTTTGCGCCGAGCTCGATCTTCCGTACGAGCAGGAGCAGTGGGGAACCGGATTTCGCTCGACCGACACGCCCTACTTCCGCGCCCTCAACCCGAATGCGCTGGTTCCGGTCGTTCTCGATGGCGAGTTCGTCCTCTGGGAGTCGAACGCCATCTGCCGCTACCTCGCCGCGTCGCACGGGCGCGTCGACCTGTTGCCCATGGACCTGCGCGACCGCGCCCGCGTCGAGCAGTGGATGGACTGGCAGCTCGCCGAGCTCAACAAGTCGTGGAGCTATGCGTTCATGGGCCTGGTGCGCAAGAGCCCGGCGCATGCCGATCCGGCGGCGATCGAAGCGAGCATCGCCGCCTGGAACCGCCAGATGGCGATCCTCGACGCGCAGCTCGCGCGCACCGGCGCCTGGGCCGCGGGCGCGACATTCACGCTGGCCGACATCGTGCTGGGCCTGTCGACGCATCGCTGGCTCATGACGCCGATGCCTCGCCCGACGCTGACGTCCATCGGCGCGTACTACGAACGACTGACCGAGCGCCCGGCGTTTCGCCTGCACGCGCGACGCGACACGCCGTAGAGTCGATTGCCGCTCCCGGAGACTGGATCCGCCATGACCGCACCCGACCCCAAGCAGACGATGCAAGCCATCTTCGCCGAGCTCGCCAAGGGCAACGGCCAGCCGTTCGTCGACGCGATGCGCGACGACTTCGCGTGGACGATCAGCGGCCATGGCCCGTGGGGCCGGACCTGGCGCGGCAAGGCGGCTGTGCGCACAGAACTGTTCCGGCCGCTCTTCGCCCAGTTCGCGACGCCGTACTGCAACAGCGCGAGCCGCTTCGTCGCCGAGGGCAACATCGTCGTCGTCGAGTGCAAGGGCAAGGTCGAGACGAAGGCCGGGCAGCGCTACGACAACGACTACTGCTACGTCTGCACCTTCGCCGACGACGGCAAGCTCGTCGCGCTCACCGAGTACATGGATACGGCGCTGGCCGAGCGCGTGCTTGCGCCGCCCTAGGCGAGCGACTTCGCGTAAGCGTCGAGCAGATCGGTCCAGCCGCCGGGCGAGCCGACCGCGGCGCGCACCTGAGCTGCCGCGTCACCGAAGCGCTCCAGGTTGCGGTGCTCGAGGGTGATCTCGGTTCCGCCCGAGGCTTGCCGATGGAAACGCACTTCGACCTCGGTGACGAACGCCGGATCGAACTTCCACTGCGCGGTGAGCTGCCAGGCGAGGACGACGCGCGTCGGCGGCTCCCAGACGAGCACGTGGCCCCAGTCGCACTCGTTGCCGTCTTCGCTACGCTCGTACCAGCGGCCGCCGACGCGCGGCTCCATGACGATCTCGGCGATCGGCGATTTCGTCGGGCTGATCGAATGGGTCGGCAGCCACCAACGACCCATGGCTGCGGTGAAGGCCTCGAACGCCCGCGCGGGCGTCGCTCTGACGCGGACCGTCTTGACGACGGGCTCGACGTACGCGGTCGTGGCGGCAGTGCTGTCGTTCATCGCTTCTTCTTCCTTCGTTTGGAGGGTGAGGGACGTTCGAGGTCGGCTTGGAACGCCGCCAGCGCTTCGCCCCAGAAGCCGTCGAGCCAGGACCGCAATGCCGCCAGGCCGCGCGGGTCGACTTCGTAGAGGCGGCGCGCGCCGTCGGCCTCGTCGCGCACCAGGCCGGCGTCTTTCAGCACCTTCAGATGCTGCGAGACGGCCGGGCGGCTGACGGGCAAGTTCGCGGCGATGTCACCAACCGAGACCGGCCCGTGGCGCAGCCGTTCGAAGACGGCGCGCCGGGTCGGGTCGGCGAGCGCGACCAGCGACGGTTCGTAAGCCATGCCTTACGGTAAGGCATGACTTACGTCACGTCAAGCCCCCACATACGCCCTCTCCAGGGCCGCAATGTCGAACTTGACCATCTTCATCATCGCCTCGGCGGCGCGCTTGGCCTTCGCCGGGTCGCGGTCGGACATCATGTCGGCGAGCACCGTGGGAACGATCTGCCACGAGACGCCGAAACGGTCCTTCAGCCAGCCGCATTGCTCGGCCGAGCCGCCTTCGAGCAGGGCGTTCCAGTAGCGGTCGATCTCGTCCTGGGTTTCGCAGCTGACGACGAACGAGACGGCGTGGTTGAACGGGTCGAGCGGGCCGGCGCTCATCGCGGTGAAGGCCTGGCCGAAAAGAAGGAAATCGACGATCTTCACCGAGCCGGGCGGCCCGCTGGGCGATTCCGCCGGCATCGTCACGACGCGCTCGATGCGCGAGTCGGGAAAGATCGATACATAGAGTTTGGCGGCCTCTTCGGCTTCCTTCGCGTACCAGAGGAAAGGTGTGATCTTGTGCATTGCCGGGCGCTCCCACGTCTGGTCGGGTATCGGGCGCGTGCGACCCTAGCTACGCGCCGGCCGCAAATACAGGACGACGTTTCCGTTTTCGAAGCGCCGGTCGTTCGCAAGCTCCAGCGCGATGCGGCCGGCCACGCCCTGGAAGATCGTTCGGCCTGCGCCGAGAACGATCGGATTCACGGCGAGCTGGTATTCGTCGACGAGCCCGGCTTGCGCGAGCTGCGCAACGACCTTGCCGCTGCCCAGGATCGCGATGTCGGAGCCGGCGTCGTTGCCCTTGAGCTCGCGTACGGTCTCGAGCAGGCCGCTCCTGGCGAGGCGCGTGTTCTGCCACGCTGCTTCGCCGAGCGTCGTCGAGAAGACGATCTTGGGCAAGACGTTCATCGCCTTGGCCACGTCGGGCATCGCCCGCACCGCGGCGGGCGTCGGCCAGTACGAGGCCATCA